>DASSMN010000185.1:0-3492 GCA_035688885.1 Gemmatimonadales bacterium | reverse complement strand
CGGCGCTGGCCCGGGTCGGCGGGCGCACCCGGCGGCAGGCCGCGCTGGCCGCGGCGGAGGCCGAGTGATCGTCGGCGTGCTGCTGCTGATCCAGGCGTCGGCGCCGGTGCCGAGCGCCACGCTGGCGCCCGTCTCGGTGCCGCGGGTGACTCTCGAGCAGGCCATCTCCCGCGCCACTCGGCTCGACCCCAACTACGTCCAGGCGCTGGGCCAGGTGGACAACGCCGAATGGGGCCGGCGCGCGGCGCTCGCGGTGTTCGTGCTGCCCTCGATAACCGCCTCGCTCGACGCCACCAAGTATTCGACCGAGTTCTTCAACATCGGCACCGGCCGGAATCAGGCCGAGGCGGTCAACGCCACGCTCGAGGGCCGCTACGACCTGTTCAGCGCCCAGAAATTCACCGACCTGAGCCGCACCCGAGCCGAGCTCGAGAGCGCTCAGGCCGGCGAGCTCGAGCAGCGGTTTCGCACCGCGCTGCTGGTGGAGTCGGATTACTACGCCGTGCTCCAGAACGCGGAGCTCGCGCGGGTGGCCGGCGACCGCACCCAGCGGGCCGAGGAAGGGCTCGGCGTGGCGCGGGCGCGGGTGGTCTCGGGCGCCGCGGTGCAGAGCGACTCGCTGCAATTGGTGCTGGAGCTGACCCAGGCCCGCACCGAGCAGCTGCGTCGCGACGCCGCACTCACGGTCGCCCGGCTCCAGCTGGGCCGCCGCATCGGGGAGAGCGGCCCGGTGGACGCCGAGCCGGTGGACACCACCGAGGCGCCCCAGCTCCCGCTCAGCGTGGACCAGGCCGTCGAGATGGCGGTCACGCAGGGACCCCAATACCGGGCCGCACGGGCCAACGAGCAGGCCGCGTCGGCGTTCCTCAAGGGACAGCGGGGACAGTATCTGCCGCGCTTCACCCTGATCGGGGACCACTTTCGATTCGATGACAGCTTCTTTCCCGGCGCTCGCACGGTGAACTCCATCGCGCTCAACGTGTCGCTCCCGATCTGGGACAATGGCCGGCGCGAGATCACCATCTCGCAGGCGCGGGTCAACCGCGACGTGTCGCGAGCCATCCGGGAAGACCTGGAGCGGGCCGCGCGGCCCGACGTCACCGCCGCCGTCGAGGCCTACGCCACCGCCCGGGCCACTACCGAACTGTCCCAGACCGGTGTGCTGGTGGCGCGGGAGAACTACCGGGTGCAGGACTCCCGCTACCGCGCGGGCGCCACGACGATTCTCGACGTGCTGGATGCCCAGATCCGCCTCACGCAGTCGGAAGCGGATCTGGTGGTGTCCCGGTACGCCGCGCGGCTGGCGCTGGCCGGCCTCGAGGCGATCCTGGGCCGACGACTCTTCACGAACAGGGATGTGCCGTGAGAACCAACGAGAGAGCGCCCCGGGCGCTGGCACGGTCGCTGGCGCTGACCGGCGGGCTGACCATCCTGCTCGCCGGATGCAACAAGGCTGAATCGGCCGGCAAGCCCGCCGAGGGAGGTGGCGGCGGCGGCCCGCCCCCGATGCCGGTCGAAGTCGCCGTGGCTCGGACCGATACCGTGGTGGACGCGATCCTGGCCACCGGCCAGATCGAGGCGATGCAATCCATCGAGCTGCGCCCCGAAGTCGAGGGCCGCATCGCCGAGATCCTGGTGCGGGAGGGCGCCTACGTGGCCGAGGGCACGCCCCTGTTCAAGGTGGACGACGCCGAGCTCCGCGCCCAGGTGGCCCGGGCGGAAGCCGACCGCGACCTCGCGCAGCAGTCGCTGGCCCGCACCAAGGAGCTGCTCGACCAGAAGGCCTCCTCGCAGTCCGAGCTGGAGCGCGCCGACGCGACGGCCCGGAGCAACGAAGCCCAGCTCGCCCTCCTCAAGGTCCGGCTGGCCCGGACCACCGTTCGCGCGCCGTTCGCGGGCGTGGTGGGCCAGCGCTCCGTGAGCCTGGGCGACTACGTGACCACCGACACCCGGCTGGTGTCGCTCCAGACCGTGTCGCCGCAGCGAGCCGCGTTCCAGGTGCCCGAGCGCTACGCGGACCAGCTCAAGATGGGGCAGCGGGTCACCTTCCGGGTGGCCGCGCTGCCGGGTCAGGAGTTCATCGGCCGCGTGGACTTCGTGGACCCGGTGGTGCAACTTCCCGGGCGGACGATCACCGTCAAGGCGGTGACGCCCAACCCGAAGCGGACCCTCCAGTCGGGCATGTTCATCGAGGCCCGGCTGGCCACGGCGGTCCGCCCCAATGCGGTGGTGATTCCGGAGGATGCCATCGTCGCGCTTCAGGGCTCGAGCTTCGTGTGGGTGGTGAACCAGGGCAAGGCCACCCGCCGGCAGGTGGACCTGGGCGTCCGCACGCCGGGGTTCGTCGAAGCCCGGAGCGGCGTCGAGGCCGCCGAGCAGGTGGTGGTGGGCGGCCAGGAGCGACTGGCCGAAGGCGCGCCGGTGGCACCCAAGGTGGTGAGCCGCGCTCCGGTCCGCAGTCAGGAGAGCTGATCGTCCGCCGCTTCGCCCTGTCGATACTCGCGGGCCTCGCGGCAGGCCTGGCGCGGCCCGTGTGCCCGGCGTCGGGCTGCCTCGAGGCGCAGACCACCCGAGCCGAGCGCACCGGCTATCGGGAAACCTCCACCTACGCCGACGTCCTCGGTTTCCTCGACTCGCTGGAGCGGGCGGGCGCGGCCATGCGGGTCGGCGCCCTCGCCACCAGCGTCGAAGGCCGGGTGGTTCCGTGGGTGCTGGTGTCGCGTCCGTTGGTGGCCAATCCATCGGAAGCGCATCGCAGCGGGAAGCCGGTGATCTGGCTCCAGGCCAACATCCACGCCGGCGAGGTCGAGGGAAAGGAAGCGGCGCAGATGCTGCTTCGCGATCTCACCCGCGGCCCGCTCCGCCCGTTGCTCGACAGTCTGGTCCTCATCGTGGTGCCGATCTACAACACCGACGGCAATGACCACTGGGCACCCGGAGAGGAGAACCGCCCGGGCCAGAACGGTCCGGCCGTGGTGGGGCGCAATCAGAACGGCCAGGGCCTCAACCTCAATCGCGACTACGTGAAGATGGAAGCGCCCGAGACCCGGGGCGCCGCCGCGCTGATCGAGGCGTGGGATCCCGACGTGTTCGTGGACCTCCACACCACCAACGGCAGCTATCACGGCTACGCGCTGACCTTCGCGCCCGGCCTCAACGCCAACGCGACCCCGGCACGGGACTACGTGCGCGATCGGCTGCTACCCGCGGTGCGCGACCGGATGCGCCGGCGCCACAACACGGCGACCTTCTGGTACGGCAACTTCCGCAACCAGGACCCGGATTCGCTGAGCCAGGGGTGGGAGACCTATGATGGCCGGCCGCGGTTCGGCACCAACTGGATGGGACTGCGGGGCAAGATGGCCGTGCTGAGCGAGGGCTACAGCAACGCCGACTTCCGGAGCCGGGTCAGGGCGACCTACGATTTCGTGCACGAGGTGCTGAGCGACGTGGCGGAGCACCGCGCCGCGGTGCTGGCGGCAGTAGAAGCCT
>DASSMN010000611.1:0-5867 GCA_035688885.1 Gemmatimonadales bacterium | reverse complement strand
GAGACGGCAAGGGCCGTCTTGTTTTGTCCACTCTTGACGCGAGGTTGTCTTTCGGGACAGGCTCTGGTAACGTAAAGCGCTTCCAATCAGGAGCGAGCACCGAGTAGCCGAGACATCGCCCGTAGCTGGGACATCGCCCGTAGTTGAGACATTGGAGGAGGTGAGTGGTCTGTACCCGTACGAGATCCTGGTGATCATCGATCCACGGCCCACCGAAGAGGACATGACCGCCCTGCTGACCAAGCTGCAGGAGACGCTCAAGTCGCTCGGCGGAGAGGTCACGAAGGCCGAGAGCTGGGGCAAGCGCCGGCTGGCCTACGATATTCGCAAGCAGCGGGAAGGAACCTACGCGGTCATCGAGTGCAAGGCGGAGCCGTCCGTCGTCAAGGAGTACGAGCGACAGCTGACGCTCAACGAGCAGGTCCTCCGGCACTTCACGACCCGCATTCCCGCTCCCAAGCGGATCCGGTCCGCCCCGAAGCCGCAGACCCCGGCGGTGGAGGAGGTCGTCTGATGGCGAGTCTCAACCGAGTGTTCCTGATCGGCAACCTCACGCGGACCCCGGAGCTTCGGTACACGCCCAGCGGCACCGCGGTGGCCGATCTCCGGCTGGCGGTCAATCGGAACTACACGACCCAGGGCGGGGAGAAGCGCGAGGAGACGTGCTTCCTCACGTGCGTCGTCTGGGGCAAGCAGGCCGAGAGCTGCGGCGAGTACCTCGACAAGGGCAGTCCGGTCATGGTCGAGGGGCGGCTGCAGACGCGGGACTGGGAAACCAAGGACGGTCAGAAGCGCAGCGTGGTCGAGGTCGTCGCGGAGCGGGTGCAGTTCATGGGGCGGAGCAAGTCCGCCGCCGCGGCGCCCGGCGTTCCCGAGCCGGTCGAGGCCGGCAGCGAGGGCGGCGACGACGAGGTGCCGTTCTAGCACGGTCGGTTCCAACAGGAGGATCAAGCCATTCCGCCATCTTCGAAGCCAGTCAAGCGGCGCCGGTTCGGGCGTCGCAAGGTTTGCAAGTTCTGCGTCGATCGGGTGTCTCTGGTCGACCACAAAGACATCCGCCGGCTCCGCAACTTCGTCTCGGAGCGCGGCAAGATCACTCCTCGCCGCATCTCCGGGAGCTGCGCCCGGCACCAGCGTCAGCTCACGCGTGCGGTGCGCCGGGCGCGCACGGTGGCCCTGCTGGCCCAGACCTCGGAGTGAGCGAGAGCATCCGGCCATGAAGATCATCCTGATGGACGACGTCGCCTCCCTGGGGCGACGCGGCGAGGTGCGCGAGGTCTCCGACGGCTACGCGCGCAACTTCCTGCTGCCCCAGAAGCTGGCCCTGCACGCCACGCCGGCCAACATGAAGAACCTGGCTCAGATCAAGGCCAGCCAGGACGCGCAGGCCGCCAAGCTCAAGTCGGACGCCCAGGGCCAGGCCCACGCCTTCGAGGCGCTCCACTTCGTCCAGCGGCGGCAGGCCTCCGACGCGGGTCGCCTCTTCGGCTCGGTGGGCCGCGCCGACCTGGCCGCCTTCCTGGCCCAGCACGGGATCGAGATCGAGCGGCGCCGGATCGGGCTCGACGAGCCCATCAAGAGCCTCGGCGAGTTCTCGGTGCCGGTGCGCCTGCACGCCGACGTCACCGCGCAGCTGAAGGTGTCCGTCAGCCGGGAGTAGCCGTGGCCACGCTCACCGACCTGCTCACCTCCAAGATCCCTCCCCACAGCCTGGAGGCGGAGCGGGCCGTGCTGGGGGCGATCCTGCTCGAGCGAGAGAGCCTGCCCAAGGCCATCGAGTTGCTCAAGCCGGCCGACTTCTACAAGGAAGGCCACCGCAAGATCTTCGACGCCACTCTCGCGCTCTTCGAGCGCAACGAGCCGGTGGACCTCCTCACCGTCTCGGAGGAGCTGAAGCGGCGGGCGGAGCTGGAGGAGGTCGGCGGCGCCGCCGCCCTCGCGAGCCTGGTGGAGGAGGCGACCACCGCCGCCCATCTCCTGTCCTACGGGGCCATCGTCCGGGAGAAGGCCCTCCTCCGGGACCTCATCCGCATCGCCACCGACATCATCGGGCAGAGCTACGAGGCCCGTGACGACGTGGACAAGCTGCTGGACGACGCGGAGCGGCTGATCTTCCAGGTCTCCGAGCGGCGGATGCAGGGCTCGGCCTTCCCGGTGCGGGCCATCCTGAAGGACACCTTCGAGCACATCGAGAAGCTGTACGACCGCAAGGAGCACATCACCGGGCTCGCCACCGGCTTCGACGATCTCGACCGGATGACGTCGGGTTTCCAGCCGAGCGACTTCATCATCATCGCGGGGCGCCCCTCCATGGGCAAGACCGCCTTCGCGCTGAACATCGCCAAGTACGCGGGGGTCGAGGACCACAAGCGCGTGCTGGTGCTGAGCCTCGAGATGTCCAAGGAGCAGCTCGTGCAGCGGCTGCTCTGCTCCGAGGCCAAGGTGGACTCCCACAAGGTGCGCACCGGCTATCTCGACCCGCGCGACTGGACCCGTCTCACCAACGCGGCGGGCCGGCTGGCGGAGGCCCCGGTCTACATCGACGATTCGCCCGCCCTCACCGTGCTGGAGGCACGGGCCAAGGCCCGGCGCATGAAGGCGGAGCACGGCCTCGACCTGATCGTGATCGACTACCTCCAGCTCATGCGCGGGCGGCACCAGCAGGAGAACCGGCAGCAGGAGATCTCGGAGATCTCCCGCTCGCTCAAGGCCCTGGCCAAGGAGCTGAACGTGCCGGTGGTGGCGCTCTCCCAGCTTTCCCGCGCGGTGGAGACCCGCGAGCGCAAGGAGCCCCAGCTCTCGGACCTCCGGGAGTCGGGCGCGCTTGAGCAGGACGCCGACGTGATTCTGTTCCTCTACCGCCCCGAGCGCTACGGCCTGCAGTCCGAGGACGGCGACCGGGTCGCCGACGTGATCATCGGCAAGCAGCGCAACGGCCCCACCGGCAAGGTGCAGGTGACGTTCATCCCCGAGTACGCGTCCTTCGAGCGCCTCGCCAAGCGCGAGGCCCAGCCCTTCTAGGCGCACGTCCGGGAAGGTGACCAAGGTCGTCATCGTCGGGGCGGGCAAGGGCGGTCGCGCCCTGCTCGAGATGTTCAGCGGCGACCCCACCGTGACCATCGTGGGCGTCGTCGACGTGAATCCCTGGGCCCCCGGCCTCGAGCTGGCCCGCCGGCTCAACGTCCAGGTGAGCACCGACCTGCGCGAGCTGATCGCGGATCCCCGCCTCGACCTGATCATCGACGTGACCGGGAACCCGGAGGTGCAGGCCGCCATCCTGCGATTGAAGCCGGCGAGCACCGAGGTCATGGGGGGCGCGAGCGCCAAGTTCATGTGGGATCTCCTGGCCGAGCGCAAGCGCACCGAGGAGCTCGAGGATCGCTACTCGCTGATGCTCCGCGAGCTGCAGGCCAAGTCGGACGGGGATTTCATCATCGGGCAGAACCCCAAGATGCGGGAGCTGGCCGAGCAGATCGTCCGCGTGGCCCAGACCCCGACCACGGTCCTCATCCGCGGGGAGTCCGGCACCGGCAAGGAGCTGGTGGCGCGGGCCATCCATCGCTACTCGAACCTGCGCGACAAGCCCCTGGTCACCGTGAACTGCACCGCCCTGACCCCGACCCTGATGGAGTCGGAGCTCTTCGGGCACAAGCGCGGCTCGTTCACCGGGGCGGTCGCGGACAAGGTCGGCCTGTTCGAGAAGGCCGACGGGGCGACCATCTTCCTCGACGAGGTCGGCGACATGCCGCCCGAGATGCAGGGCAAGCTGCTCCGGGTCCTGCAGGCCGGGGAAGTGAAGCCGGTGGGTGACGTCGTGACCCGCAAGGTGCGCGTGCGGGTGATCGCGGCCACCAACCGCGACCTCGAGAAGGCCCTGGCGACCTCCGAGTTCCGCGAGGACCTCTTCTACCGCTTCAACGCGTTCACGGTGGTCCTGCCGCCGCTGCGGGAGCGGAGCGAGGACATCCCGGTCCTGGCCTATCACTTCCTCCGCAAAGCGGAGGCGAAGGTGAACAAGAAGGTCGATCGGTTCTCCCCGGACGCCCTCGACCTCCTGCGACGCTATAGCTGGCCCGGGAACCTGCGGGAGCTCGAGAACATCATCGAGCGGGCGGTGGTGCTGTCCTCGGATCAGCAGGTGGAGGTCGCCCACCTGCCGCTGTACCTGCAGGAGTCGGGGCCCATCCAGGTGACCACCCGAGAGGGGTTCGTGCAGGCCAAGGAGCGGGTGATCTCGATGTTCGAGAAGGAGGCCGTCGCTCGCTTCCTGTCGGAAGCCCGGGGCAACATCTCGGTCGCCGCCCAGAAGGCCGGGATCACCCGGAGGAACTTCCATCGACTGCTGTCCAAGTATTCAATAAACACGAAGAAGTTCAAGATAGAGTCGAAGTAGCCACATATATGTGACTAGATTGACTCATACTATCGAGCCGAATTTTGATCATTCCTATTACTCAGTTGTAGGGCGCCGCGCAGTTCTGTAGCGGCCCCAAGTGAGACGCGCGTGTCACACTCCGAGTGATAGACAGCTGCACATGGTGAGTTGAATCAACAAGTTCTGACGCAGTGGGCCCCTGGAATGCTTCTTGTCTCCAGAGTGAGGCATCTCTCGCTCAAGGAGGAGCTCTATGGGGGGCCGTTGTCACTGCGGGACCGAGATCCAGTTCGCGTTCAATCATCTGGGCTGCATCGAGTGCGGAGCCGCCTGTTGCCCGGCCTGCTCCTATCAGCTCGAGTCCACGAGCTACTGCTCGAGCTGCGCGGAGGCCCTGCTCGAGCTGCCGTGGGCGCGTCCCACGGCGGCCACCGGCAGGCTGGCTTGAGCGCCCGCCCCATGACCGCTTGCGAGTGCGCATCGCTCCACGTCGAGGCTCGGCGCGGGACAGTCTGCCGCGAGTGCGACGTCCCCTGCTGCCCGAGCTGCGCGATCGAGATCGACACCGACACCTATTGCCGCTGGTGCGCCTTCGGACTGGCGCCCGCGCTGCCCGCCTGACGGAGGCTCGACCATGGAATCCAAGGGAAAGACGTTCCGTCGACTCCTCGCCGAGGAGCCGTATCTCTTCACCGGCGGCATCTACTCGCCGCTCGACGCGCAGATCGCCGAGCAGGCCGGGATGAAGTCCATCTACCTGAGCGGCTACTCGCTGGCGATGCTCAACGGCTGGCCCGACATGGGCCTCCTCACCATGACCGAGGTGACCAAGGCCGCCTCGATGGTGGCGAGTGCGGTCGACCTGCCGATCATCGCAGACGCCGACGACGGCTACGGCAACGCGCTGTCGACCATGCGGACGGTGCAGGAGTTCGTGAAGACCGGCGTGGCGGGCATTCACCTCGAGGACCAGCGCTTCCCGAAGCGCTGCGGTCACATCGCGGGCAAGACCATCGTGTCGCGCGAGGAGGCGCTCGGGAAGTACCGGGCCGCGATCGCGGAGCGCGATCGCCTCGACCGGGACTTCGTGATCATCGCCCGCACCGACGCCTACGGCGCGGTGGGCGGCAGCATGGAGGAAGCGATCTGGCGGGGCCGCGCCTACGCCGACGCGGGCGTCGACCTGGTGTGGGCCGAGCTGTCGAACTCGGAGCGCGAGCCGGCCATCGAGTTCGCTCGGGCCATGAAGCAGTCGCATCCGAACCTGCCGCTTGCCTTCAACTACTCGTCGTCCTTCCGCTGGCACAAGGATCCCAATCCGCTCACGTTCCGTGAGCTGGGCGAGCTGGGCTACAAGTTCATCTTCATCACGCTCTATGGCGCCCACGCCGCGATGTACGCCGTCTGGAACGCCATGGAGGACCTGGTCAAGAACCAGGAGGCGGCCCAGTGGGCCCTCGAGCGGACCAAGGTCGGGCACCCCACCCAGAGC
>DASSMN010000170.1:0-8311 GCA_035688885.1 Gemmatimonadales bacterium | reverse complement strand
ACGGCGTCGCCCGCGCCGGCCACGGCGAGCCCCAGCACGTCGAGCCCGGGTCCGATGTTGCCCACGCCGCCGGGCGCGAAGGCGGTCACCGCGTCCCGTCTCACGCGCCCGCCAGCCGCAGGATGTCGTTGAGCACGCCGGCCGCGGTGACCTCGGCGCCCGCGCCCGGACCGGTGATGACCAGCGGGTTGGACTTGTACCGCGCGGTGGTGAACACCAGCTGGTTGTCCGAGCCCTTGATGGCCGCGAGCGGGCTCGACAGCGGCACCGCCTGGAGACCCACGGCGATCCGAGTGGGCGTGACCGTCGCAACGTAGCGCAGCACCGTGCCATTCCGCGCCGCGCGCTCCACTCGGCGCCGCCAGGCGTCGTCCAGCTCGTCGAGGCGCTCGAGGAACTCGGACAGGGGAATCGACCGAGCCCATTTGGGAACCAGCGATTCCACCGAGGCCCGGTTGAGCTCGCCCTGGTACCCCAGCAGCCGCGCGAGGATGAGCGCCTTGCGCCCCACGTCCATGCCCGACAGATCGTCCCGCGGGTCGGGCTCGGTGTACCCACGCTTTCGCGCGTCGCGCACCGCCGCCGAGAACGGCGCTCCGTCGGAGACTTCGGTCAGCACGAAGCCGAGCGTGCCGGACAGCAGTCCTTCGATGCGCTCGACCCGGTCACCGCTCTCGGTCAGCTTGTGGTAGGTGTCGATGATGGGGAGCCCGGCACCCACCGTCGCCTCGTGCTGCACCCGCCGGCCCCGGGCGCTGGCCGTCTGCCACAGCGACTCGCTCACCGCGCGCCGGCCGGCCAGCGGGCGCTTGTTGGCGAGCACCAGGTCCATGCCGCTCACCAGGGCCTGCTCCAGCGCCGGCGCCGTCTCATCGGCGGTGAGGTCCACCAGCACCGGACGGGTGAGAGCGTAGCCGGCGATGTGCCGGATGGCCTCCTCCGCGTTCGCCACCCGTCCGCGCGCGGTGTCGGCCAGGCGGACGCCTTTGCGCTTTTCCGCCGCGAGTGCCGCCAGGCGCCGCGGTCCCAGCCCCTGCGGGTCGAAAACGAATCCCGAGCGGTCGATGACCGCCGCCACCTTGAGATCGAGCGCCGGCCGGCGCACCTGCCCGATCATCGTGGCCAGACTCCGGCCGATCTGCCCGAAGCCCAGCAGCACCACCTCCATCCGCTCGGGCTGGATCACGCCCCCGCCCGCGATGCGGGAGAGCTGGAACGCGTGGTGGATCCGGCGCTGCGCCTCGGCCGCCTGCCGCGCCTCGACCACCACCGAGATGTTGAGCTCGGAGCTTCCCTGCGCGATGGCGACCACGTTGATCTTGGCCGCCGCAAGCGCGCCGAACACCGCGGCCGCGATGCCGGGCGTGCCGTGCATGCCGAGCCCGACCACTGCCACGGTCGCCATGTCCGGCGTGACCTCGACGCCGTCGATCTCGCCCCGGGCGATCTCGCCGCTGAACTCGCGCGTGAGGCTCTGCTGCGCGTCGGCGGCAAGCGCGTCGGGCACGCTGAAGCAGATCGAGTGCTCGGAGCTGGCCTGCGAGATGAGCGAGACCGAGATCTTGCGCTCGTGCAGCGCGTGAAAGGTGCGCGCGGCGATGCCGGGCACGCCCAGCATGCCGTTGCCGGTGACCGTGACCAGCGCCTGCCCGGCCGCCGCGGTCAGCGCCTTGACCGGGAACCGGGCGGGGGCCACGCGCTCTGAGACCTCGGTGCCGGTGGCCTCCGGATCGCTGAACGGGCGCACGTACACGGGAATGCGCCGGCCGGTGACCGGGATGAGCGCGCGGGGGTGGAGCACCTTGGCGCCGTAATACGCCAGCTCCGCGGCCTCGCGGGCGTGGAGCTGGGGAATCACCCGAGCATCGGGCACCACCCGCGGGTCGGCGGTGAGGAGCCCGGGCACGTCCTTCCAGAGGACCACTCGCGCGGCGCCGAGCGCGCGGGCGAGGAGCGTGGCGGTGAGGTCGGAGCCGCCCCGGCCGAGGGTCGCCACCTCGCCGTCGGGCGTACACCCGATGAAGCCGGGCACCACCGGCACCACTCCGCGCGCGAGCAGCGGCGCGAGCGCGCGCTGGACGCTGCGATCGGTGCGCGGGTAGTCGGGGGCCGCCTGCCCGAAGTGGCCGTCGGTGTGGACGAGGTCGAGGGCGTCCACGTACTTTGCCTTGGTTCCGGCCGCCTCGAGCGCGGCCGCGACCAGGCGGGCGCTCAGGCGCTCGCCGCGCGAAGCCAGGTAGTCGGTGGTGCGGGGCGTGAGCTCGCGCAGCAGCCGGAGCCCCTGGGCGATCTGCTCGAGCTCCTCGAACACGTCGCCGATGTAGCCCAGGACGTCGGCCCGGCCGCGGCCGGCGGGGAGGAGCGACCGCGCTACTTCGGCGTGACGCGAGCGCAGCCGCGCGATCAGCGCGGCGACGGTGCGCGACTCGCCGGCTCCGGACTGCTGGGCAACGCCGAGCAACGCGTCGGTCGTCCCCGCCATCGCGGAGACGACCACGACCGTGGGCTCCTGGGTATGGCGGCGGATGATGTCGACGGCGTGGCGGACGGCAGCGGAATCGGCCAGCGACGCACCGCCGAACTTGTGCACCTGAGGCGCTCGGCGGGTCCGTGGCATAAGTCGTGGAGGATACCCAGGATGTTGACCCTCCTCAAGCTGATCCAATCGATCATCAAGACCCTGCACTCCGACGGCACGCCGGGGCAGGTGGCCGCCGGGATCGCGCTTGGCTCGGCGCTCGGGCTCACCCCGCTGGTCAACGTCCACAACCTGGTGCTCTTCTCGCTGATCGTGCTGCTCAACGTGTCGTTCGGGGGCGGGATGCTCGGATGGGCGCTGTTCGTGCCGCTGGGGTTCATCTTCGATCCGGTGTTCGACCGGGTCGGCGCCGCGCTGCTTGGCGCGGCGTCGCTCCGGCCGCTCTGGACCTCGCTCTACAACACCCCGCTGGTGCCGTATACCAACTTCAACAACACCGTCGTGCTCGGCAGCGTGGTGAGCTGGCTGGTGCTGGCGGTGCCGATCTTCGTCGTGGCGCGGTACGGGGTGGCGCGGTATCGCGCCACGATCGGCGAGCGGGTCCGGCAGTCGCGCTTCTACAAGGCCGTGACCGCCTCGCAGGTCTACAACTGGTACAAGTTGTTCCGGCCGAGCTGAGCGTGCGTCTCCGGATCTTCCGCTGGAAGGCGATCGGACCGCTGCTCGGCCTGCTGCTGCTGCTGGGCGTCCTGCTCTGGCTCTTCGCGGAGCCGATCGCTAGGCAGACTACCGAGGAAGCCAGCACCGAGCTCCTGGGCACCGAGGTGAATGTGGGGCGGCTCGACCTGTTGCCCCGACAGGCCTCGGTCGACCTGGGCGCCCTTCAGGTGGCCGACCCCCTCGAGCCCCGGCGCAACCTGCTCGAGGCCGACCGGATCGTGCTCAAGCTGAATCCCGAGGCGCTCACCGAGAAGAAGCTGGTGGTCGAGCGGCTGGCCCTGCAGGGCATGCGATTCGGCACCCCCCGCAAGCGGCCCGCGCGGCCGGTCACGGGCGACGGGTTCGCTCCCCGGGCCTTGCGAGCGGTCCGCGAGTGGGGCCAGCGCTTCGACGTGCCCCTGCTGCAGCTCACGCCCATCGACACGATCAAGGCCCTGGTGCTCAACCCCTCGCAGCTCGGCACGGTCCAGGCGGCCCAGGGGCTCCTGGCCCGGGCCGATTCGACCCGCCAGGCGCTCGAGGGCGGCTTCCAGGGTCTCGACGTCAAGGGCACGGTGGACTCGGCGCACGCGCTGGCCGACCGGCTGGGCAAGACCGATCCCCGCTCGCTCGGGCTCGACGGCACCCGGCAGGCCATTCAGTCGGTGCAGCAGACGCTCAAGCGCCTGGATCAGGCCAGGCAGCAGGTGGCCGCGCTCGACCGGAACGTGAAGGCCGGCGTGCAGCTGCTCGGCTCGGGGGTGCAGGGGCTCGACGAGGCCCGCCGGCGGGACTATGCGTTCGCGCGCTCGCTGCTCAAGCTGCCCAGCATCTCGTCGCCCGACATCGGCAGCGCGTTCTTCGGCAAGGTGAGCATCGATCGATTCCAGCAGGCGCTCTACTGGGCCGAGCTGGCCCGACACTACATGCCGCCGGGGCTGCTCCCTCGCGAGGACCCGGGACCCAAGCGCCTGCGGGCCTCGGGGTCGACGGTCCGATTTCCCAAGGCGCGCTCCTGGCCGTCGTTCCTGCTCCAGGTGGGGCAGGTGGACTTCACCATCGACGCAGGCCTCCTCAAGGGTGCCTATGCGGCGACGGTCCAGGGCCTCACCTCGGCGCCGGCGCTGTATGGCAAGCCGATGATCGTGAGCGCCAGGCGGGACGCCCCGGGGAGCGCCATCGCGGGGCTCGACGTGGGCGCGATCGTGGACCATCGGACCTCCACCGTGCGGGATTCGGTGGCGGCCAGACTCCGTGGCGTGCAGCTGCCGGCGTTCGGGATTCCCGGCCTGCCGTTCCGACTCGCGCCGGGGGCCGGGTCGGTCAACCTCAACTTTCTCCGCCGCGGCGACCAGCTCGCCGGGCGATGGGCCATCGGCTCGAACCAGGTGTCGTGGGCGCTCGACAGCGCCGGCGCTCGGAGCCAGCTCGAGCAGGTGGTCTGGCGGGTGCTGTCCGGTCTCAAGCAGCTCGACGTGAGCGCGGAGCTGGGTGGGACGGTGACGGCGCCCAAGCTCTCGGTGCGGAGCAACCTGGACGACGCTCTCGCCGAGCGGCTCAAGGCTGTAGTGGGCGAGGAGGTCGCCAAGGCGGAGGCGATGGCGCGGGCCAAGGTGGACAGCCTGGTGAACGACAAGGTGCAGCCGGTCAAGCAGCGAATCACCGCGCTGCAAGCCGACGCCACCAAACGGGTGGGTGATCAGCAGGCCCAGCTCGACAAGGTCCAGGCTGAGCTCGAGGCCCAGCTCAAGCGGCTCACCGCGAGCCTCGCGCCGGGGATCAAGCTGCCCAAGATCAAGCTGTAGCGCGAGGGCTCCGGCTTCGCCCTTCTTGACCCCATCCCAATCCGCCGCACATTAGACCAGACATCCTTCCAGCGTTGCGGAGTTTCGATGCGCATCGGCGTTCCCAAGGAGACCGCCCCGGGCGAGCGGCGCGTGGCTCTAGTGCCCGAGTCGGGCAAGAAGCTCAAGCAGGCCGGATACGACGTTGTCGTCGAAGCCGGGGCCGGCCTCGCGGCCGGGTATCCTGACTCGGCGTACCGCGACGTCGGTGTCGCGCTCGACCCCGATCCCGCCGCCCTGCTGGGCGGGGCTGACGTGGTGCTCAAGGTGGGGCCGCCCGCGCTCGACGGCGGACGGGACGAAGTGGCCTGGATGCGACCCAACGCGGTCTACCTCGGCTCCCTCATGCCACTCCGGAACCTGCGCGCGGTCCGGGCGCTGGCCGTCCGGCCGGTGACCGCGTTCGCCACTGACGCCATCCCGCGGACCACCCGGGCGCAAAGCATGGACACCCTCTCGTCCATGGCGAACATCGGCGGCTACAAGGGGGTTCTGCTCGCCGCCGCCGAGCTCAACAAGTACTTCCCCATGTTCATGACGGCGGCGGGCATGGTGCCCCCGGCCAAGGTGTTTGTGATCGGCGCCGGCGTGGCCGGGCTCCAGGCCATCGCCACCGCCAAGCGGCTGGGTGCCAACGTCACGGCCACCGACGTCCGGCCCGAGGTGAAGGAGCAGATCGAGAGCGTAGGCGGGAAGTACGTCGGCATCGAGCTCAAGGAGAGTGCCGCGGCCGGCGGCGGGTACGCCAAGGAGCTGAGCGACGAGGACAAGGCGCGCCAGCGCGAGATCCTCGCCGCCCAGGTGGCCCAGTCCGACGTGGTGATCACGACGGCCCTCATCGGCGGGGTGTTCGCGCCCCGGCTCATCACCGGCGACATGGTGCGCTCGATGCGGCCGGGCACCATCATCGTGGACCTGGGGGCGGACGGCGGGGGGAACTGCGAGCTGTCGCGACCGGGCGAGACCATCCGGGTCGGCGAGGTGACCGTGATGGCGCCGCTCAACCTGCCGGCCTCCATGCCGCTCCACGCCAGTCTCCTGTTCTCGCGCAACCTGACGGCCTTCCTGCAGGCGTTCACCAAGGAGGGCGCGCTCCAGCTCGACCTCAACGACGACATCCAGCAGGGCGCCCTGATCACGCACGCGGGCGAGGTTCACCACGCGCGCACCCGCGAGGCGCTCGCCAAGGAGGGGATGTGATCCCGGTACAAGGTGGAGGCGCCCCGCCGCCGGCGGACTTCTGGAGCCAGCTGTTCGTCTTCGTGCTCGCCTCGTTCATCGGCCTCGGCGTGATCCGGCGGGTGTCCCGACTGCTGCACACCCCGCTCATGTCCATCACCAACGCCATTTCTGCGATCGCGATCGTCGGCTCGATCATCGTGACCGGCGCGGATTACCCGCGGCCGATCCGGATCCTCGGCGCCATCGCGCTGTTCGCCTCCATGACCAACATCGTGAGCGGCTTCCTGATCACCGATCGGATGCTCAAGATGTTCAAGACCGATACCAAGCCGACCCAAGGCGCCGGCGGTGGGAGCGCGGGCGGGGGCGGCCACTCATGATCCACAGCCTGGTGCAACTCGCGTATATCATCGCGACGGCGCTGTTCGTCTTCGCGCTGCACTGGATGAACACGCCGGCCACCGCCCGTCGCGGGGTGTACGCGGGCGTGGTGGGCATGACCATCGCCGTGCTCGCCACCTGGGCCGAGCCCGAGGTCGTTCATCATGGGTGGATCGTAGCGGCGCTGATCGCCGGGGTGGTGGTGGGTGTGCCCCTCTCGCTGGTGCCGCTCACCGCGGTGCCCCAACGGACCGCGCTGTCCCATGCGTTCGGCGGGCTCGCGGCCGGCCTGGTGGGCACCGCCAAGTACTACCTCTGGCTGGGCGAAGGGCCGGAGAATCTCACGGCTTTCCGGATGGTCGCCATCATCGTGGAGATCATCCTGGGCTTCCTGACCTTCACCGGCAGCCTGATGGCGGCCGGCAAGCTTCAGGAGGTGAAGTTCATTCCCCAGCGGCCGGTGACGTACCCGCTGCAGAATGTGACCAACCTGGCCCTGCTGGTCGTGGCGGCGACGGTCGGCGTGGCACTGGTGGTCAACCCGACGGCCCCGTGGGCGGCGTTCGCCTTTCCGGTGATCATCGTGCTGGCGCTCCTGTTCGGCGTGCTGCTGATCATCCCGATCGGCGGCGCCGACATGCCGACCGTCATCGCGATCCTGAACGCCTACGCCGGCCTGTCGGCCGTGGCCATGGGGTTCGTGCTGGACAACAAGCTCCTCATCACCGCCGGCGCGCTCGACGGCTCGAGCGGTCTCATCCTGGCCATCATCATGTGCAAGGCGATGAACCGCTCGTTCACCAACGTGCTGTTCGGCGCCTTCGGCCAGGTGCAGCAGGTCAAGGCAGGGGGCGAGGAGAAGGTCTACAAGGCGGAGAGCATCGAAGGGGCAGGGCAGGTGCTCGAGCAGGCCAACCTGGTGGTCGTGATTCCCGGCTACGGCATGGCGGTAGCCCAGGCCCAGCATAAGGTCCGCGAGCTGTACGACCAGCTCAAGAAGCGCGGCATCGCGGTCAAGTTCGCCATCCATCCGGTGGCTGGGCGGATGCCGGGCCACATGAACGTGCTGCTGGCCGAGGCGGACATCCCGTACACCGACCTGGTGGAGATGGACGAGATCAACCCCGACATGCCGCAGGTGGACGTGGCGCTGGTCGTGGGGGCCAACGACGTGGTGAACCCCGCTGCCCGGACCGAGAAGACCAGCCCGATCTACGGGATGCCGATCATCGATGCCGACAGGGCGCGGACCGTGTTCGCGATCAAGCGGAGCAAGAACCCGGGGTTCGCCGGGATCGACAACGAGCTGTACTTCTCGGACAAGACCTGGATGCTGTTCGGGGACGCCAAGAACGTGATCGGGGAGCTGGTGAAGCAGCTGTCGGGCGGCAGCGGCCACTGAGCCGAAGGGAGGGGGGAAGGGGCCGTTCGGGATTTGGAGTAGCTAGCGATACTACCTTTGAATCTTCCCAAGCGGTTCCAGCGACGTCTCGCCTGGACTCCGGTCCCCGGAGCCCGGGACCTCGGCTTGCCCGAGGCCGGGAATGCGGCTGGTGCGCGACCGCAAATGTGTCTCCTGTCACGTCTTAGCCTAAGGTGTTGATTTTAGGCATCTTAGGCGATATATTGGCCCGTCTTAAATTCAGTCGGTCCCGGAGCCTGATGGTATACCGTGCGGGGACGGGAGTCCTGAAGGAGGCGAATAGCGTGACGATTAAGGCACGTG
>DASSMN010000222.1:0-3707 GCA_035688885.1 Gemmatimonadales bacterium | reverse complement strand
CGTGACCACCACCGCGGTGACGACGCTGTTGCGGAGCCAGAGCGGGAACCGGCTGCCGGTCCACAGTCCGGTGTAGTTCTCCCAGGTGAACGGGCGCGGCAGGTAGATGCTGGTGGCGAACTGGATCTGCTCGTAGGTCTTGAACGACATGCTGGCGATCCACCAGAACGGCACCAGGATGACGAGGAGGAAGACGGCCATGCCGAGCCACGTGAGGGCTTTCAGCCGGCGCCCCCCTTCTGAATGGGGGGGAGCGGCGGCGCTCCTCCCCCATGCCCCCCCACCACATCTACCATTCCGTTTGCGACGATCATTCGGTGTCTGGTTGTTTCCGGGCGGTTAGTCGCGGTCGCGGAGCAGGTAGTGGCTGATCAGGACGATGCCGAGCACCAGGATCGGGACCACGAAGAGGCAGATGGTCACCCCACGGCCCCAGCGGAGCTGGCCGAACGCCACCTGGTAGGAGTAGGTCGCGAAGATCTGGGTCGCGGTGCCGGGGCCGCCGCGGGTCATCACGTAGACGATGTTGAAGTCGTTGATGGTGAGGATGAAGCTCAGCAGCGTGGTGACGATCATCACGTGCTTGAGCCCGGGGAGCGTGACGTGCCAGAAGCGGCGCCCGGCGGAGGCCCCGTCGACCGAGGCCGCCTCGTAGAGCTCGCGGGGAATCGCCGCGAGCCCGGCCAGGAACGACACCCCGAAGAACGGGAAGCCGCGCCACCAGTTCGCCACGATCACCGCCATCATGGCGCCCTCCGGCGTGGCCATGAACGCGATCGGCCGGTGCAGCAGCCCGGCGTCGAGCAGCACGCTGTTGAAGAAGCCGCGGCCCGGGAAGGCGTCGAACATCCATCGCCAGGTGAGCGCGATGATCACCGTCGAGGTGATCCAGGGCAGCAGGAAGAGTCCGCGGAGGAAGTTGCGGCCGCGAATAACGTTGTTGAGCACCAGCGCCATCAGCACCCCGGTGATCACCTTGAGGCCCACCGAGCCCACCGTGAAGACCACGCTGTTGCGGATGACCGCGCGGAAGGTGTCGTCCTGCGCCAGGTAGGCGTAGTTGCGGAGGCCGACGAAGCGCTCGGGGTAGCCCACCAGCTTGTCGGTGAGCGAGAGCCAGACCGCCCGGTACACCGGGTAGACGATGAGGGCCACCACCAGGACGAACAGCGGCAGCAGGAACAGGAGCGCCGTCCCGGCCTCCCGGGTGCGGGCGCGCCGCCAGACGGAGGCGCGCGGCCGCACGGCCGGGATGCCGACGGTGTGAGGGAGCGCCACGTCACCCGCGCAGGGTGTCGTAGATTTCCTTGATCTTCTTGTCCTCCCAGTCGATGGCCTGGTCGACCGACCACTTGTCCACGATCACCTTGGCCGGCGCGTCGGTCAGCACGTTGCTCGCCTGCACCTCGGCGGCCGCCGCGGTGGTAGGGCCGGGCCACCCGGTGGGGGCGAACCACTCCGCGGCCCGGCCGAACGTGCGGTAGTTGTCGTTCTTGTTGAAGTAGTCCTTCGAGGCCGCGCGCGCCTTGTCCAGGACCGGGCCGAACTGCCCGTAGGAGTCCTTCATGACCGCCACCGTCTCCTCGGGAGACAGCAGGTGGGCGATCAGGCTCATGGCCGCCTCCGGATCCTTGCTGGTCTTGAAGATCCCGAAGCTCATCGCGATCGCCCACATCCGACGGCCGTCCGGCCCGGCCGGGTGCGGCAGCGCCACGTGATTGGCGAGCGCCTCCTCCTTCGCCTTCCGGTCCTTGGCGTCGGTGGCCTTGGCGAGCGCGTTCTCGAGCGCGAAGGTGATGCTGGGCCCGTTGGAGGTCTGGGCGATGTTCTTGGCGATGAAGTTCTCGTTGTTGCCCGAGCCGGTCCAGGTGAGGGTGTCGGCCGGCTGGACGCCGTCCTTGTAGATGTCGGTCGCCCACTTCATCACGCTCTGCATCGCGGGCGTCTTGATCGACTTGTACTTGCCGTCCTTGCCGGCCCAGCCGACCCCGTAGGAGTACATCAGGCTCTGCATCACCCCGTAGCCGTCCGAGGTGCGGTTCCAGCTCTGGCCCATGCCGTAGAAGTTGTCCTTGGGCCGGTTGAGCACGGTGGCGGCGTGCTTGGCCTCCTCGAACGTGGACGGCATCTTGAGCTTGGCCTTCTCGAACACGTCGCGCCACACGTACCAGAAGCCGCCCATCACGTACCACGGCAGCGAGTACACCTTGTCGCCGACCATGGTCACCGCGGTCACGTTGGCGGGCGCCTTGCCCACCTGGCCCTCGATCTGCCGGGCGAAGGTGGTGAGGTCGATGAGCTGGCCCATGCCCGCGAAGCGCGCCGGGGCGCTGGTCTCGAGCTGGCCGATGTCGGGGGTGCTGTTGCTCTCGATCGCGGCCACGTACTTGGTCTGCATGTCCTCGAACGTGAAGTACTCGACGGTGACGCTCGCGCCGTTCTTCTGGGCCCAGCGCTGGGCGCTCGCCTCGATCGCCTTGTTGGTCGGCTCCACGTAGGTCTTGAGGATCCAGAGCTTGAGGCTGGTGCCCTTCTTCACCGCGGGCGCGGCCGGCCGCGGCAACGTCAGCAGGGCGGAGGTCCCGACGGCCCCGGCGAGGAGTGAGCGGCGGCTGATGCGCGAATCGAGCATGGCGTGTCCCCCTTGGATCGTCTTTGACCCCGACGACGCGCTCCGAATGTCGGTCAGCCGCGCGGCCCTGTCAAGCGTCGCGTGTCCCGTGCTACGCTTTCCCCATGCTCTCTCCCTCCGACGTGGCCTCCTACCGCGAGCAGGGCTATCTGGTGGTCCCCGACGTGCTCGACGCCGCCGTCCTCGACACGGTGCGCCGCGAGCTCGCGCGCATCCTCGACGGCGCACGCGCGGTGACCGCGCACACCGACGTCTACGACCTCGAGCCGGGCCACCGCCCGGGCGATCCGCGGGTGCGCCGGGTGAAGACGCCCCACCGGTTCTTCCCGGTGTTCGACCGCCTCATGCGGCATCCGCGCCTGGTGGCGATCCTGACCGCGCTCCTCGGCGAGGCGGTGCGCCTGCACGGCTCCAAGATCAACCTCAAGTCGCCGCGCTACGGCTCGCCGGTGGAGTGGCACCAGGACTGGGCGTTCTACCCGCACACCAACGACGACCTGCTCGCGGTCGGGGTCATGCTCGACGACTGCACCAGCGACAACGGCCCGCTCCTGGTGGTGCCGGGCACCCATCGCGGGCCGACCTTCGATCACCACACCGACGACCGCCACGGGGGACGCTACTTCTGCGGGGCCATCGATCCGGCCGCGATCCGCGACGAGATCGCTCGGGCGGTGCCCCTCACCGGGCGCGCCGGCTCCATGAGCTTCCACCACGTGCGCCTCGTGCACGGCTCGGCCCAGAACGTCTCGAGCCTGCCGCGCACGCTGCTGCTCTACGAGTACGGGGCCGCCGACGCCTGGCCGCTCATGGGAGTGTCCAACCTCGCCGACTTCGACGCCCGGCTGATCACCGGCGAGCCCAGCGTCGAGCCGCGCCTGGTACCGGCCCCGGTGCGCATGCCCCTGCCCCCCGCGCTCCACCAGGGCTCGATCTACGAGAACCAGACCGACGCGGCGCGCCGCTACTTCCCGGTCACCGACGAGGCGGCGGCGCCCCCTCGGACGTGAGATCGGCGGCCTCGCGCCGCCAGGCCACGTCGCCCGGCGGGGCCGCGCGGAAGAGCCGCTTCACC
>DASSMN010000422.1:0-12713 GCA_035688885.1 Gemmatimonadales bacterium | reverse complement strand
AGCTCGAGCGGCGGAGCGCCGCCGGCGATTGGGCGTATCCCGACACGGCGGTGCTGTATCGCACCAACTCGCAGTCCCGCGCGCTGGAGGAGGCGTTCCGGCGAGCGGGCATTCCCTATCGGCTGATCGGCGCCATCAGCTTCTATGAGCGCCGCGAGGTGAAGGACCTGCTGGCCTATCTCCGGCTGATCACCAACTCCGCCGACGACGAGGCCTTCCTTCGTGCGGTGGGCGTACCCAAGCGCGGCCTGGGAGAAACCAGCCTGTCCATCCTGCAGCGCACGGCGGCGCAGTGGAGCAAGCCGCTGCTCGCCACGGCGCGCGGGGCCGAAGCCATCACCGACCTGCGGCCCAACGTGCGCGAGGCCTTCCGACGCTTTGCGGACCTGATCGACGGGCTCACCCAGCGCACCGGTCAGCTGCCGCCCGCCGACGTGCTCGAGCAGGTCATCGGGGCCATCGACTACGAAGCCGTGCTCCACGCCGAGGGGCCCGAGGGTGAGGACCGCTGGGAGAACGTGCGCGAGCTGGTGGCGAGCGCGGCCAACTGGTCGGAAGTGGTCGCGGAGGGGGCGGAGGGCACGCCGCTGGAGCGGTTCCTGGCGGAGGCCGCGCTGCTCTCCTCGGCCGACACCACGGTGGGCAGCGAGGACGGCGTCACCCTGATGACCCTGCACACGGCCAAAGGCCTCGAATGGCCGGTGGTCGTGCTCACCGGTCTCGAGAACGGACTGTTCCCGCTCGCCCGCGCGGAAGAGCAGCCCGACGGCCTCGAGGAAGAGCGCCGGCTCTGCTACGTGGGCGTGACCCGCGCCAAGGACAAGCTTTATCTCACCTGGGCCCGCGCGCGCCGCCGCGGCGGAGAGCTCCGGCCCGGCATGCCGTCGCGCTTTCTCCGGTCGCTTCCGCCGGAGATCGTGGACGAGAAGCGGACCACCAGTCTGTGGGCGCCCGCGTGGGGAGCGGGAAGGAGCGGTCGGCGGTCCGACGGTCAGACGGCAAGGCGGTCGCGGGACGATTTCGAGGGCTGGTCCGACCGGCCGGCCGGCTCCGGCCGCGCCGCCGGCGCCGGCGCCGAACGCCCCCCAGAAGAGCTCAGCCAGGACACGCCCCGCTACGTGAAAGGCGAGCGCGTGCGCCACCGCCGGTTCGGGAGCGGGACCATTCAGGGGCTGACCGGAACCGGTCGCGACCTCAAGGTGTCAGTGGCGTTCGACAACGAGGAGATCGGCGTAAAGCAGCTGCTGGTAGCCTACGCGGGGCTCGAGCGCGAGTGGGAGAGCGCGTGAGCATCGGGCGCGAGGAGGTGCGGCACGTGGCCCGGCTGGCCGAGCTCGCCGTACGGGACGAGGAGCTGGACCGCCTGGTCGAGCAGCTCAACCGGATCGTCGACTACGTGGCGCAGCTCGAGCAGGTGCCGGCCGATGCGGCCGCCGGCCCGTTTCTGCCCGGGCCCGGACAGGTGGAGCTGCGCGAGGACCTGCCCGGCTCGGTGCCGCTGGCGCGCCCACCGGCCGAGTGGGCGCCGGAGCTGGCCGACGGATTCTTCCTGGTGCCGCGCCACGGGGCGATGGAAGACCTGTGAGCGCGGCGGGCATCGCCAGGGAAACCGGCGCGCGCCTGGCTGCGGCCGAAGGTCTCAACGCCACGCTCCACTGGTCGCAGGCGTGGCTCGATGCCGAGGCGCAGCGGGTGGACGCCGTGCCGGACGGCTCGCTTCGCGCCATGCCGATCGCGCTCAAGGACAACATCGTCACCACCGACGCGCCCACCACCTGCGCCTCGAGGATCCTCGAGGGCTACGTCTCCCCGTATGATGCCACGGCGGTCACCCGGCTCCGCGCGGCCGGGGCCTTGATCGCCGCCAAGACCAACATGGACGAGTTCGCGATGGGCTCGTCCACCGAGCACTCGGCGTACGGTCGGGTACGCCACCCGCTCGATTCAGGCCGCGTGCCCGGGGGATCATCGGGAGGCTCGGCCGCGCTGGTCGCGGCGGGGGTGGTGCCGGCGGCGTTGGGCTCGGAAACCGGCGGCTCGGTGCGGCAGCCCGCCAGCTTCTGCGGTGTGGTGGGGGTCAAGCCGAGCTATGGGCGGGTGAGCCGGTTCGGACTGGTGGCGTTCGGCTCCTCGCTCGACTGCATCTCGGTGTTCGGCCGCACGGTAGGCGACGCGTCGAAGGTGCTGGCCACCGTGAGCGGCCACGATCCCCTGGACCGCACCACCCTCGACCGACCGCCGATGGCGGTCCCCCCAACGCCGGGTGACCTCCGCGGCGTACGCATCGGGCTCCCGCGCGAATACTTCCCGCCGGACCTCCACCCGGGGGTGGCGGCCGCCCTCGAGCGAACCAAGGCGGCCGCGCGCGAGCTGGGCGCGGAGCTGGTACACGTCTCGCTGCCCAACTCACGCTACGCCGTGCCGACCTACTACATCGTGGCGCCGGCGGAGGCGGCGGCCAATCTCGCCCGCTACGACGGCGTCCGCTACGGGGCCCGCCGGGTCGGGCCGGCCGGCGACATCCAGGCGCTCTACCAGGCCACGCGTGGTCAGGGCTTCGGCCCCGAGGTCCAGCGGCGCATCCTGGTCGGCACCTACGTGCTGAGCGCCGGCTATTACGAGGCGTACTATGGAAAGGCGCAGGGTATGCGCGCCCGGATCGCGGACGACTTCCGGCGCGCCTTTGCGGGTGGCGTCGATCTGCTCCTCACCCCCACCACGCCGACGCCCGCCTTCCGGGCCGGGGAGAAAACCGCGGACCCGGTCGCCATGTACCTGGCCGACATCTTCGTGTGTGCCATCAGCCTGGCGGGACTGCCCGCGCTCAGCCTGCCGGTGGGGCGCAGCGAGGGGCTTCCGGTGGGCGCGCAGCTCATCGCGCCGTTCTTCGAGGACGAGCGCATGCTGGCGGCGGCGGCCGTGCTCGAGCGGGTGGTGAACGCGGAGGCCGAAGTTCGATGAGCCGCTGGGAGACGGTCGTCGGGCTCGAGGTGCACGTCCAGCTGCGGACCCGCACCAAGATGTTCTGTGGCTGCCGAACGACGTTCGGCGATCCGCCCAACACCAACGTGTGCCCCACCTGCCTCGGACTTCCCGGCGCGCTGCCACTGCCCAATGCCGAGGCCGTCCGGCTGGGCGTGCGAGGCGCGCTGGCGCTCGGCTGCACCGTCCACCACACCAGCGTGTTCGCGCGCAAGAATTACTTCTACCCCGACCTGCCCAAGGGCTACCAGATCTCCCAGTTCGACCGGCCGCTGGCTACGGCGGGGCGGGTGCCGTTCGAGTCGGCGGCCCGGGGACGCATCGAGGTCGGCATCACGCGACTGCATCTGGAGGAGGATGCCGGCAAGCTGGTGCACGACCGGTTCCCGGGAAAGACCGCGGTGGACTTGAACCGCGCCGGGACGCCGCTGGCGGAAATCGTGAGCGAGCCCGATCTCCGAAGCCCGGCCGAAGCGCGGGCCTACCTGACCACCCTGCGCCAGATCCTGATCTACGCCGGCGTGAGCGATTGCAGCATGGAGCAGGGCAGTCTTCGAGTGGACGCCAACATCTCGATCCGCCGGCCGGGCGATCCGGCCCTCGGCACCAAGGCCGAAGTGAAGAATCTCAACTCGTTCGCCAACGTCGAGCGGGCGCTGGAGGCGGAGCGCGACCGGCAGATCGCGCGAGCGGAGCGGGGCGAGCGCATCCAGCAGGTGACGCTCCTGTTCAATGCCGGCGCCGGGGAAGTGCGGGAGCTCCGCTCCAAAGAAGAGAGCCACGACTACCGGTACTTTCCCGACCCTGACCTGCCCCCGCTGGTGCTGGCGCCGGAGTGGATCGCCGAACAGCGCGCGTCCCTCCCCGAGCTGCCGGAGGCGCGTCGTGCCCGGCTCGAGCTGGCCTACGGCCTCTCCGCCTATGACGCGCGCGTGCTCACCGGCGAGATCGACCTGGCCGAGTATTACGAGGCGGTCGTGGCGGCGGGGGTCGAGCCCAAGGCCGCGGCCAACTGGGTGATGGGCGAGGTGATGACCAGCTACAACGAATCGGGCGGATTCCCGCTGGCGCCGGAGCGGCTCGCCGGACTGATCGCGCTGGTACGCGACGGCGTCGTGAGTCACCAGGCCGCCAAGCGCCTCTACGCCGAGCTGCCCACGCGCCCCGACGAACCTCCCGCGGCGGCGGCCGAGCGACTCGGCCTGGTGCAGGTGCGTGAGCAGGGCGCGCTCGCGAGCTGGGTGGACGAAGTGTTGGCCGCCCATCCCGCCGAGGTCGCGCGCTACAAGGGCGGCGAGACCAAGCTGATGGGCTTCTTCGTAGGGCAGGTGATGAAGCGAAGCCAAGGCAAAGCCGATCCGAAGGGCGTGCAGCCGGTGCTGCAGGAGAAGCTGAACTAGCGCGCCGGATGCCGTCCGAACTCGGTCGCGCCGGGCAGGGCGAACAGCGACGCCGGGTTCACCGTAATCCCTCCATAGCGCGCGATCCAGTGCAGGTGCGGGCCGGTCGCCCGGCCGCTCTGGCCGACCGCGCCGATCACCTGGCCCGCCGCCACCGTGTCGCCCGTGGCCACCAGCACCCGGCTCAGATGGAAGTAGCCCGTGACCAGGCCGCCGCCGTGGTCCAGGTACACCGCGTTTCCCGCCAGGTAGAACCGCGCCACCAGCGCCACCACCGCGCGGCCTGCGGCGCGCACCGGCGCTCCCATCTTCCCGGCGAAATCGGTTCCCATGTGGCGGTCGGTCACCCGGCCGTTGAACTCGCGTCCGGTGCCGAACACGCTGGTGATGCGGGTGGGGCGGGGGCGCACGAACCGGCCCCACCAGAGCCGCGGCGTGTCGTGGGCCCGCCGCGAGAGGGCTCGGCTTTGCGCCAGCTCGCCCTCGACCCGCGCGCGGGCGGCGCTGTCGGGCTCGGCGTAGCGCGGGGCGACGGTGAGCCGCTCATTGGCAAAGGTCGGCTGCCGGACCCTCAGCCGCAGCACGATCGTGTCGGTTATGGCTCCCGTGGAGCGGCCCAGCGTGACGGGCAGCGTGTCGCCGCCCTCGAGCGGAATCCCGAGCAGGGAGCGGTAGCGGCCGTCGTCCAGGCGCTCGAAGTGGAGCGGTTCCCCGGCGGCGGTGCCGTCGAGCGTAATGCTGCTGTCGGCCGGGCCCACCGCCGGGCGTACATAGAGCCACACCACGTTGCCGCGGGTGGCGGGCGTGGGCGCGGTGGACCACTCGACCGCGGAAGACGGCGGCAGCGTCTGAGCCGCGAGCGGCGGTCCAGCCGAGGTGACGCCGATGGCCATCAGCATCGCCGACCGGCGCCGGCCCGTCCGTCGGGTGCTCCCCGGGCTCATTTCGCCAGCCGACGGATCAGCGCGGCGTCCGCCGGGAACTCCTCGGCGAGGAGCTCGGCGGACCCGAGCTCGAAGTCCTCGAACTCGAATCCCGGCGCCACGGTGCAGCCGCACAGCACCGCTCCCTCGAGCGGCTCGGCGGCCTGCCACACCCCGGCGGGGACCACCGTCTGCGGCGTGTCCCGGTCGAGTCGCACGGTGGGCATGCCGAGCCGGTACAAGCTCAGGGCCCCGCCATCGTAGTGGTGCCAGACCTCGTCGGAACGCACCCGATGCCACGCGCTCCAGGCGTCCGGCGGCAGGAGATAGTGAATGGCGGTGGAGGCGCGGCGGACCCGGCCATCGGGCAGCGAGAGCAGCAGGGGACTGCGGAAGGTTTCGGCGTAGAAGCCGCCTTCGGGATGGGCCCGAAGAGCGAGGCGGCGGATGACCTCGTCGGGATTCAGCGGTCGCCGCTCACGAGCGCCCGCGGCGAAGGCGCCGCGCCTTCCGGGGCGCGCCACGGCAGCCGCTGGGCGATGCGGGTCCAGTGCGCCAGCGGACGCTGGGGGAGGCCGAAGTGCTCCTGCGCCTCCTCCTCGAGCTTGGCCACGTTGCGCCGACCGGCGTCGCGCAGCACCCGGCGCCGGAGCTCCTTGGCGATCTTGAGCGGCCGCTCCCCCGACGGGTCGAGCTGGAGCGCCGGCGAGCTCGAGCCGCCCAGGAACTCCACCATATAGTCGTACGACGTGCCCAGGTGGTGCTCGACGTCATCGTCGCCGAGCGGCCAGCGGCTGTATTCCCGGGCCACCTGGGTGGCCCGCTGCCAGCTCGAGCTCTCGGTCAGGTGCACCATCCCCCGGAACAGGCGGCGGTTGGTGCGGACGCTGAAGATGGTCGGCGCGATGATCCGGTCGAGGTGCGCGTCGGCGTCCCGGTGACTCAGCCGGATGACGTCGCGCGCCGAGCGCGCGTAGGCGTCGCCCAGGTGGGTCTCGACCCGGGTCTCCCAGTAGGAGTGGCCCACCGCCGCCGTGCTGCTGGTGATCATGAGCTGGCGGGGCACGAAATAGTTGTGCGCGACCGTATCCGCGGCCAGGTGGCAGAGATAGCCCAGCCCGAAGGCGCGGAGGCCGTCGGTGGCGGCCAGGTCGTGGATCTCCTGGCCCACGTGCCAGTAGTGACAGTGCCGCCCGAGCGGCGCGTAGTGTTTGGCGATGGAGGAGTCGGCGGCGATGTTGCCGTACAGGAAGTCGAACGGATAGGCCCGGAGCAGGTCGGCCACCGAGGCCGGGAGCTGCGCCAGGTTCCCGAGGACCGACTCACCCAGGTAGATGTGGGTGCCCGGGGTCCAGGCGTAGGCGGCGTGCGGCAGCGCCAGCAGCACGAGCCCCACGCCCGCGAAGGCGAGCGCGAGGCGCGCGAGTTTCATGACCGCCCGGCCACGATGAGGCGGCGCACCCGGCCCAGCACCCCATTGCCGCGGCGCACCGAGCGGAGGGTGGCGGCCACGTCCAGTGCGGCGTCTTCCACCTCACCGTGCACCAGATCGTACAGCGTCTCCAGGTCCGCCAGCTTGTCCTCCATCCGATCCACGCCGCGCATCACCTTGCGGCGTACGCGGCGTCCGGTCTGGGCAAACGCGCCCGCCTCGTTGCGGACGACCACCATCAGATCCTGTCCCTGCTCGGTCAGCCGGCGCACCGCCTTGAGCGTCTGGGTCGCGTCGTCCTGCAGGCCACTCACCACGGTGGCCATTCGCTTGACTTCGCGCGCCATCCGGAGCGCGGCCAGGGCCATGGCCGCGGCCATGCCGAGAAAGCACAGCGCGATGATCGCGAGGGATATGGCCATGGTCGGTCCGACCCAGGCGGGCTGGGCGGCGACCTGAAGCAGTGCGAGCGTGTGGGCTGCCACGATGTCCTCCCCGAAAAGGCCGGCGGGCCGCTGCGCGACGGCCACCGCTCCCGCCTCACGGTAAAACAATGGAGTCGCGTGAGCATCGCAACCCCCTCGCACAAGCTTGACGCGATTCCCCGACCCCGTCAGCTTTGGCCATGCCTCCACGTTTTCTCGTGCGCGGTGGACGGGCGCTGCGCGGATCGATCCGTCCCGCCGGCAACAAGAACGCCGCGCTGCCGATTCTCGCCAGCACGGTCCTCGCCGACGGACCCATGGAGCTCGACAATATCCCGCGCATCCGGGACGTCGAGACCATGCTCGAACTGCTGGTCGATCTCGGCGCCTCGGCCGAGTGGATCGGGCCCAACCTGGTGCGCATCGACGCGCGCCCGGCCCGGCCCAAACCGCTCGATCCCCGGCTTTGCGCCCGGATCCGCGCCTCGATCCTGCTGGCCGGACCGCTGCTGGCGCGGTTCGGCTCGGTGACGCTGCCGCCGCCGGGCGGCGACGTCATCGGCCGCCGCCGGGTCGATACCCACTTCCTCGCGCTCGAGCAGCTCGGCGCCCTGGTCACCGTAGGCGACCGCTACGAGCTCGAGGCCAAGAAAGGGCTCACCGGCGCCGACATCTTCCTCGACGAGCCCAGCGTCACCGGCACCGAGAACGCGCTCATGGCCGCGGTCGCGGCCCGGGGCCGCACCGTGCTCCGCAATGCCGCCTGCGAGCCGCACGTCCAGGATCTGGCCCGGGCGCTGGTGGCGATGGGCGCCTCGATCGAGGGCATCGGCACCAACGTGTACACCATCGACGGCGGGCGCCCGCTCCACGGGGCGAGCTACGCCATCGGCCCCGATCACATCGAGATCGGCAGCTTCATCGGGCTGGCCGCGGTCACCAACGGCGCGATCACCATCGACCCGGTGCGGCCCGAAGACCTTCGGAGCACGCTGCTCGGATTCGAGCGCATCGGCATTCGGCCGCGGATCGACGGGCACCGGCTCACGGTCGACGCCGATCAGGAGCGGCGGGTCCGCCCCGACCTGGGCGGACACGTGCCCAAGCTGGAGGACGGGCCCTGGCCCGCCTTTCCCGCGGACGTCATGTCGACCACGATCGTGAGCGCCACCCAGTGCGCCGGAATGCTCCTGGTGTTCGAGAAGATGTTCGAGTCCCGGCTGTTCTTCGTCGACAAGCTGATCGGCATGGGCGCCAGGATCGTGCTGTGCGATCCTCACCGGGCGGTGATCTCCGGCCCCTCGCCACTCAAGGGCGGCGTGGTCGAGTCCCCCGATATCCGCGCGGGCATGGCCATGCTGCTTGCGGCGCTCGCGGCCGAAGGGCCCAGCACGATCCACAATGTGGGGCAGATCGAGCGCGGCTACGAGCGGATCGACGAGCGGCTCCGCGCCCTGGGCGCGGACATCGAGCGCCGCGATGACTGAGTGCCCCCACCCGCGGAGCTGACCGTCAGCGCCCCTCCGGTCGTGCGCGAAACGCTTCGGCCCGGCCCGCTTCCCCTCTACGATCTGCCCGATTGGCGCTCCCACGGCGTCGTGGCCGGCATCACCGGCCGCGGCACCGAGCCGGGCCGCGGCTTCGACCTGGGCCTGTGGACCGAGGCGCCGGTCGGCGAGGTGATGAGCCGGTGGCGCGCGTTCCGTCGAGCGCACCAGGGATTCGAGACGGTGGTGCTGGGGAATCAGGTCCACGGGACCGTGGTCGAAACGGCGCCGGCGGCCCACGGATGGATTCACGTAGAGGGAGTCGACGGGTGGGTGACGACCACCCCTGGCGTCCTGCTCACCGTGACCGTCGCGGACTGCATCCCGGTCTATATGATGGTACCGAACCGGGGGGTCGCGCTGCTCCATGCCGGGTGGCGTGGGACCGCGGGAGGCATCCTCACCGCCGGCATGGCGCGGATCACCGCGGTCACAGGGTCGGCTCCACGCGACGTCGTAATGCATCTGGGCGTGGGGATTTGCGGCGCGTGCTATGAAGTAGGTTCTGAGGTGATGACGGGGTGTGGGGTGTCCGTGGACGGACCGGGACCGTGGCATCTCGACCTCCGGGAACGACTGGCCGGCGAGGGTCGCCGGCTCGGAATCGAGCGCATTTCCACCTCGGCCTGGTGCAGCGCGCACGACCGCGCCTCCTTTTATAGTCACCGCGCGTCACGCGGTGCCGACGGGCGGATGGTGGCGTATGTTGGCGTGCCACGGTCGGATTGACTCCGCCCAGAGTGGGCGGTAGCTTTCTACCGCTGTCCCGGGGGCGCCTGGTCGGGCCAACTGCGATGTGGGGGAGTTCCCCCACATTTTTTTTCCTGCAACCCCCGATGTCTGTCGACGCGCTGCTCGTTCCCATCCGCGCTCACCTCGCCGGCCTCGGTTTCGAGCTGGTCGATCTCCGGCGCGTAGGAACCGTGGAGCGCCCCATCCTGCAGGTACGGGTGGACCGCCCGGACAGCCGACCCGGCCAGGGCATTACGGCCGACGACTGCGCCGGGATCAGCCGGTCTCTCGAGCGATTCCTCGAATCGAGCGCGATGGTCGGGCCGCGGTACGTGCTGGAGGTCTCGTCCCCCGGCATCGAGCGGCCCCTGCGTTGGCCGGAGCACTGGCGTCGCTTCATCGGACAGCGGGCGCGCGTGCGGGCCGAGCGGCTGGGAGGACGGCGCCAGGTCGAGATCGTGGCCGTGCCCGACGACGCGCACGTGACCGTGCGGGATCAGGAGGGACGGGACGTGACGCTGTCCCTCGAGGAGATCCGCGACGCGACGCTGGTGGGCGAGCTGCCGGAGCTCCGGCGGCCGGAGCGGAGACAGCGGGTGGGGAAGCGGGGAAGGCGCTAACACCTCATCCCGAGCGACGCGAGGGACCCGGCCGGAAGGTCCCGAGAATCGGCGAGGACCCGGGCGAACAGGTTCCTCGCGTCGCTCGGGATGAGGCCACAGGACAGGCGAGACCTCTCGCGTTAGAGGAGTGACACGCATGGCAGGATCCACCGAAATGTTGGCCGCCTTCCGCGAGCTGACCACCGCCAAGCAGCTGGAGCGTTCCGATCTGCTCGACCTGCTGCGCGATGGGATTCAGGCGGCGCTGGTCCGCAAATTCGGCCCGAACGTCAAATTCGAGCTGAGCGTGGACGAGCTGCAGGGCACCATCAAGGTCGTGCGGCTCCGCCAGGTGGTGGAGACGATCGAGGATCCCAGCTGGCAGATCGCCCTCGAAGAGGCGCGCTACGAAGACCCCGACTTCCAGGTCGGCGACATGCTCGAGGAGGAGGTCCCCTTCGTCGAGTTCGGACGGCTCGCCGTGCAGGCGGCCAAGCAGCGCATCATCCAGCGGGTGCGCGAGGGCGAGCGCACCCGCATCCGCGAGGAGTTCGCCTCCAAGGTGGGTGAGCTGCTCTCCGGCGAAGTGCAGCAGATCGAGCGCGGCAAGCTGGTCATCATGCTGAACAAGTTCCGCGAGGCCGAAGCGATCATCCCCTACCGCGAGCAGAACCACCGCGAGCACTTCCACCAGGGCGATACCATCCGGGCCGTGCTCAAGCGCCTGGAGGAGACTCCCAAGGGCCCGCGGCTCATCCTGTCGCGGGGCGATCCGCTGTTCGTCAAGGCACTGTTCAAGCTCGAGGTCCCCGAGATCCAGCAGCAGATCGTCGAGATCCGGGCCATCGCGCGGGAAGTCGGGAGCCGCACCAAGGTGGCGGTCATCTCCCGCGACGACGCCATCGATCCGGTGGGCGCCTGCGTCGGCCTCAAGGGCTCGCGGGTGCAGGCGGTGGTGAACGAGCTGGGCGGCGAGCGGATCGACATCGTGCCGTGGTCGCCCGACCCGGAGCGGTTCGCACGGCTCGCGCTCGCCCCGGCCCGCGTCGCCAAGGTGTTCAGCGATCCGGAGGCCAAGACCATCCAGGCCGTGGTGGACGAGGACCAGCTCTCGCTCGCCATCGGGCGCAACGGGCAGAACGTGCGGCTGGCCTCCGAGCTCACCGGCTGGAAGATCGACCTCTACTCCAGCCGCGAGTGGCTCGAGCGCGGCGGCGAGGGGCCGCTGTTCGCTCCGCTTCCGCCGGAGGAGGAGACCGTCGCGCAGATCCCGCTCAGCGAGCTCAAGGGCCTCACGCCCGAGCTCATGGGGATCCTGGAGAACGCCGGCTACCGGATGCTGAACGACGTGCTCGACCTCGAGCGCGAGGACATCGCCAAGATCCCGGGCATGACGCCGGAGACCTCGGAGCAGCTGCTCGGCTTCCTGGCCGAGCTGACCGACGAGGATGGCGGAGAGAAGTAGCCGGCTCCTGGGGCTCCTGGGGCTGGGCCACCGCGGCCGGCGAGTGGTGATCGGCGTCGATGCGGTCCGCAAGGAGCTGCAGGCAGGCAAGATCTGGTGCGTGGTGGTGGCGGACGACGCCAGCCCGCGCGCCATGGACAAGGTGGTCCGTCTCGCGTCGGCCAAAGGTGTGCCGATGGTGACCGGGCCGGGCGCCGCCGCGATCGGCGCCCAGTTGGGAAAGCCGCCCGTGATGGCGGTAGGCGTACGCGACCGCGCATTGGCCGACGGCATCGTGCCGCCGGCGCCCGTACGCCGCTGATGGAGGACTGAGTGGTCAAGACGAGAGTGCACGACCTGGCGGCGGAGTTCGGCGTCGCCCCCGAGCAGCTCCTGAACATGCTCAAGGACATGAACATCTTCGTGCGCAGTCACCTGTCGGCGCTGGAGAACGACCAGGTGTCGGCCATCCGCGTGCGCTGGGAGCGCGAAAAGCGGAAGAGCGCCGAAGAGCCCGCCGCCAAGAAGGGGCGCCGGAAGGCGGTGAAGGCGGAACCCGCGCCGGCCCCCGTCGAGGCCAAGCCGACCAAGCGGCGCCGCACTGCCGCCGAGGTGGCGCAGGTCGAGGCCCAGGCCCAGGCGGAGAAGGAGGCCGAGCTCGCGGCGCTCGAGTTGGAGCGGCCGATCGTGGAAGTCGAGGAGGCCGCCCCCGCGCAGTCGCTCGAGGAGCGCGCCCGCGCGCTGTTCAAGGACCTGCCGCCCGCGCCCGTGGAGGCCGATGAGGCCGCCACCGAGCCCCAGGCCTCGGCAGCGCCGGCGCCCGCCGAGCCCGCCGCGCCGCGGCCCTCGCCCACCGGCATCGGCACGCCCACGCGCGCCCCGTTCATCCCTCCCCGGATCCAGCGCCCGGCGCCGTCGGCCCCGCGTGGGCCCAAGCCGGTGTTCAGCAGCAGCGCCCCCTCCGCGCCCTCCCGGCCGGGCGGTCCGCCGCGGCCGGGCACCGGGCCTGATCGCGGCGCGGCGCCGCCCGCTCGGCAGTTCGGCCCCGACGCCGAAAAGGGCGGCGGCCGGAAGAAGGGGAAGAAGGGCAAGCGGTCGCTGGTGGACCAGGATGCGGTGCAGGCCAACATCCTGAAGACCTTGCAGGGCATGAAGGGCATGCAGGGCCGCAAGGGCGCCCGTCGCCCTGACGAGCCGTCCTACCGCGACGTCATGGCCGGCCGCCT
>DASSMN010000585.1:0-3893 GCA_035688885.1 Gemmatimonadales bacterium | reverse complement strand
CGCTCGAGCTGGTCGCGGTACTGCGCCTCGAGCGAGGGCAGGTACTGCTGAGCCACGCTCGAGGTGAGCCAGCGCTGATACTTGGCCAGGTCGAACTGGCTGTCGGTCTGGAACTCCGGGATCTTCTGGAACTCGGGCGGGGGCGAGGTCCGCATGGCTTCCGCGATCTCGTCCTCCGTGACCGTGATGCCCCGCCGCTTGTACTCGGCGTCCAGCACGGTGTTCTGCACGAACTGCTCCCAGACCTGGTCGCGGATCTCCTGATAGTCCTCCAGGCCCAGGGCGGTGGGCGCCTCCCGCTGCCGGGCGTCGATATTCTGCTGGACGACGGACTGGTAGGTCCGGGCATCGATGCTGCGGCCGTTGACCTTGCCGACGGCGGTCTTGGTGAGCAGCCCGGTATTGCCGGTGATGCCGCTCAGGTCCACGACCAGCCAGGCAAAGAAGGTGAACGCCACGATGACCATCAGTGGCTTGGCCGCGTTACGAAAAGCTTGCATAGGACGGCGAGACTCCGGACCGTGGGAAGTGGAGAGCGCTAAGCTTAAGCGTCCGAGCACCGAACCTCAAGCCGGCCCGCGCGTTAGCAGTTGACACGGCGGGGGTGGCTCGCTACTGTCACGATACCTCCTGCAACGACTTAGCCGTTTCCCCTTCCATGCCGACTCGAACCTCGACCAGCGGACGCCGATGGCACTAAGCGAGATCGAGAAGCTGGAGCGTCGGTACGCCGAAAACCCCCAAGGCCTGACCTTCGCACCGCTTGCCGAGGTCCACCGCAAGAACGGCGACGTGGCGCGCGCCCTCGAGTTGCTGCGGTCGGGCCTGACGCTCCACCCCGATTACATCCCCGCCAGCATCGTGCTCGGTCGCTGTCACCTAGACCTGGGCGATCTGCCTCCCGCCGAGACGGCCTTTGCGCACGTGCTCTCGCTGGACGGAGAAAACGTCATCGCGCTCAAGGCGCTGGCCGACATCGCCGAGCGCCAATATCGGTTCGACGAGTCGGAGCGCTGGCTGCACACGCTCCTCGCGGTCGACCGCAGCAACGACGAGGCGCGGGAACAGCTCGGCCGGGTCGAGGCGTCCCGCCGGCAGGCGGAGGTGGCCTCCTCGGCATCGCCTGATGCGGCCGCCATGGCGCCGGACGGTACGGCCACGTTGTCGGCTGACGCGGTCGCCGAAAGCCCGGCGCCCTCGAACCTCACCCATGCCGAGGATGGGTCGTCGGCTGCCGCGATCTCGGCTCAGCCGGAGGCGACCACCGACCCGACGCTCGCGTGGGTCGAAGACGCGGGCTCGGCCGCCGCAGCGGAGGCGGCGCCGCTCGAGCTGGAGGAGCTGGACCTCACCCGGGTCGAGGAACCGGAGCGGCCGGCGGGCATCGAGCTCGATCAGCAGGTGAGCTTGGAGGAGCCGGTCGAGCCGCTGTCGGGGCTGGTGGGCCGCCATGATCAGGATCCCGGGCCCGACCTCCACGTCTCCTCCGACGGCTGGGCGGTGGAGACGGCCGAGGACATCGTGCTGGAAAGCGCCGGCGCCAACGAGTTTCAGGTGGCCAACGCCGCGGAAGAGCTGCTGTCCGGGCCCGCGGCGCGCGCATCGGGGCCGGCGCTGGGCGAGCGCCCCCCGCTCGAGCGCGAGGAGCCGGCGGCGTCCCAAGCCGCGGCGGGGGAGCCGACCCCCGTGGAACCGGCTGCCTCGGAGTCGCCGAGCCAGCCGGCCACGACAGCCGAACCGTGGGAGCGATGGAAGGACCAGTCGACCACGGCGGAACCGGCCGCCGCGGAGGTGAGCCGCGAGTCCATCGAGCCCGCCCCCGCCGCCTCCGGGCCCGAAGTGGCCGAGGAGCAGCCGGTGGGCTCCGCCGACGCGGCCGCAGGGGAGCCGGTGGCCGGCGAAACCGTGGCCTCGCCCGCATGGGCGAACACCAGCTGGTCGCCGCCCATCGCGGAGCCGCCGCGCCCGACCGAGGCCGACCTCCTGGTGACGGAGTCGATGGCGGAGCTGCTGCTGCAACAGGGGCACACCGATGAGGCGCTGACCGTGTATCGGCATCTGGAAGGCCGCGCCGGCGGTGATCGGTTCCGCTCCAAGATCGCGGAGCTCGAGGGCAGGACGTCGGGGGCAACGGGTGGGCTCGCCTCGGCGCCCGCCACCGTACCGGCCGCTTCCGCCGAGCCGGTCGCGCGGCACGCACCCGAGCCGCCCCGGGAGCCGACCCCGGCCTACTCGGTCCAGCAGACCCATGGCCAATCGGTCCAGACGTTTCTCCGCGGGGTGCTTGGCGCCCGGCCGCCGGCGGCGCCGCCGACCGGGCCCGAGCAGCGGGCGCCCATCGATGCGTCCTCCACCGGAGCGCCCACCCGTCCCGCACACGACAGCCTTTCGCTCAGCTCCGTGTTCGGCGAGGAATCCACCCCCGCGCCGCCAGCGGTACCGGCAGCGGGCGCCGGCGCCGCTCCCGCCGGGGTCTCGTACGACGAGTTCTTCGGCACCGCGAGCGGCGCCCCGGCTCGCCCGTCGCGCGCGTCCGACGCGAAGAGCGACGACCTCGACCAGTTTCACGCCTGGCTGCAGAATCTCAAGCGCTGAATGCGCATCTGCGTCCTGAACGGCCCCAACCTCAACTTGCTGGGGCAGCGGGAGCCGGAGGTCTACGGACGGACGTCGCTGGCCGAGATCGAAACCATGGTGCGGGATGCCGCCCGCGGCCACGGCGTCGAGATCGAATGGTTCCAGAGCAATCATGAGGGCGAGCTGGTGGACGCGGTGCAGCGCCTCAAGGGCCGGGCCGACGGCGCCCTGATCAATGCGGCCGCCCTGACCCACACGAGCCTCGGCCTCCGCGACGCGCTGCTGGCGGTCCAGGTCCCCTTCGTCGAGCTGCACCTCTCGAACATCTTCGCCCGCGAGCCGGCCCGGCACCATTCCATGATCGCGGACCTGGCCATCGGCCTGGTGACCGGGTTCGGCCCGCAGAGCTATCTCCTGGCCCTGCAGGCGCTGGTGGGCCGTCTGCGTGCCACCTGACCGCCGGCTGGAGCGCCAAACCGCCCTGCGGGTGGCTCTGGGCGACGAGGGACTCGACGGGCTCCTGGTCACGCATCTGCCCAACATCCGGTACCTGACCGGCTTTACCGGCTCTGCGGCGCTGTTGCTGGTGCGGCCCCAGGAAAGCACGCTGATCACGGATTTCCGGTACGCGGTGCAGGCGCCGGACGAGGCCGGCAGCGCGGCGCGGGTCGAGATTGATCAGAAGAGCGTGTGGGATCGGCTGGGGCGGGTCCTCACCGGCGCACCCGTGGGGACGCTCGGCGTGGAGTCGCAAGCGCTCACGCTGCGCGACGCCGAGCGGGTGGCTGCCCTCACCCGGGCTCGACTGGTCCCGGTGACCGATGTGGTCGAGCGGCTCCGGGCGGTGAAGTCGCCGGAGGAAGTCGCCGCCATCCGCGCGGCCGCGGCGCTGGCCCAGGACGCGCTGGCCGAAGTCGTGCCGATGGTGCGCCCGGGCCAGCGGGAGCTCGACGTGGCCGCCGCACTGGAATCGGCGCTCCGCCGCCGCGGGAGCGAGTGGCATCCGTTCCCGACCATCGTGGCCAGCGGCCCCCGCGCCGCGCTGCCGCACGCCCGCACCAGCGCGCGGGCCATCGAAGCCGGTGAGTGGCTGCTGCTTGACTTCGGCGCGCAGGTCGACGGATACTGCGCCGACCTCACCCGGACCATGATCGTCGGTGGCCGAGCCGACGAGCGCCAGCGGCTGGTGTACGAGCTGGTCCGGAGCGCCCAGGGCCGCGCGCTCGAGCACCTCCGGGCCGGCATGACCGGGCGCGAGGGCGACGCGCTGGCGCGCGACGTGATCGCGGCCCGCGGATTCGGCGACGCGTTCGGCC
>DASSMN010000428.1:0-9243 GCA_035688885.1 Gemmatimonadales bacterium | reverse complement strand
CCTCGTCGTAGATCCGCATGATCTCGCGGGCAGTGACCTCCACCGAAAAGGAGCCCTCGACCCGTGCTCTGGCGGCCGCCGCGAGCCGCTGCGCGAGGGCCGGATCCCCCTGCAGCCGGCGGATGGCGGCCGCCAGCGCCGCGGGGTCGCGCGGAGGCACCAGCAGGCCGGTGACCTCGGTGGTGATCGCCTCATCGGTGCCGCCGATGGCCGTCGCGATGACCGGGCGCTCCGCGGCCATCGCTTCGAGAACCGAGACGGGCAGTCCTTCGAACAGCGACGGCAGGACGACGACATCGGCCGCCGCCAGCAGCTGGCGCACATCGTCTCGCTCGCCCAGGAACACGCACCGGTCGGCAACGCCCTGCTTCTCCGCCTGCGCCTCGAGCGACCGGCGCAGGGGACCGCCCCCAGCGAAGACGAAGGTGGCCCCCGGGACCTCCGCCGCCGCCGCGATCAGGAAGGTGTGGCCTTTCTGCGGGTGCAGCCGCGCCGGCGTCAGGACCAGGTAATCGGGGCGACCGTGGAGCAGCGCCGAGCGATGATCGAGCCGCCGCGGCTCGGCCGCCGGCACGCGGATGGCATTGGGTACCACGCAGAGTCGTCGGCCGGGCACTCCGAGCTCGTGGACGTAGCGCCGCCGGACCTCTTCCGAAACTGCGATGATGCGGCGGTAGGCGGGCAGCACCCATCGCGGCTGCGCGGACCCGTCGGGCGGCAGAAACAACTGCGCGGTGCCCACGATCGCCGGCACCCGGCCCAGCCAGGCCGCGAGCACGCCGTGCTTGCAGGCGAACGGCCAGCTCAGGTGCGCGTGGACGATGGCGGCGCGCTCGTCGCGGAAGAAGTGGCGGAGCCGGTTGACTCCCGCCAGGCGCGCCCCTGGCTCGACCCGCGGAACCGCGCGCGTCGGGATGCCCAGTTGCGCGGCCCGCTCACCCAGCCGACCGATGCCGGGCCCCGGATGATACGCCAGGATGGGCTCCCAACGTCCGGGATCCAGCGACGCCATGATCTGTAGCGCGGCCTCCTCGGTGCCCCCGTACACCTCGCCGTCGAGGTAATGGACGACGCGGCGGGTCACGGCCCGCGCTCTCCCGACCCTCGCACCACCTCCGCCAAGGCCAGTACCATGCGTTGGTGATAGCCGCGGGCGAACTCCAGCGCGCAGGCCGACAGCGCCGTCGCCTTGGCGGGGTCGAGCAGCAGCTCGGCCAGCTGCTCGGCGAACTCCTCGGGCTCGGTGGCCTGGCGAAACGCCTCGCCCGCCCCAGCCTCGAGGCCACGACCGCCCGATGCGGTCGTCACCAGCGGCCGCCCGTGCAGCAACGCATCCACCGACTTGATGCTCAGTCCCGTGCCGAACTGCTGCGGGTTGATCACGGCCGCTGCCTGCTGGTAGACGTCGGCCAGATTGTCGACGAATCCAAGGTGCCGCACGCCGGCCCCGCTTGGGATGGCACGGCCGATCCCGCCGGCCAGCCAGAGCTCGGCGCCGGTCACGCGCCGTCGGAGGGCCGGCAGCACGCGATCGATGAACCAGGTGACGCCGTGCACGTTGATACCCATGGGGCCGCCCACGAACAGGACGGCGGGCGCCACCGGAGCGCCCGTTGCGGGCCGAAGCGGAGGCCGATCTATCGCGACCGGCGCCAGGTGCCCGACGACGGTGACCGATCGGCGAGTGAGCGACCGAAAATGATCCGCGTCCCACTGCTGAATGGCCAGCACCGCGTCGGCACGATCGAGGGCCTTGGCCTCTTCGCGGCGGGTGGTCGAAAAGAACTCATTTGCCTGACCATGCTCGCGGTACAGCCGGAAGCGGTCGGAGAACACATCGTGCGTGTCGAGGATTTTCCGGAACGGCCCGGCCGCCTCGACGAACAGTTTGGAATAGAAGATGTACGACAGAATGACCGCGTCGAAACTGCCGCCCCGGGTCAGCTCCGCCAGGCAACGCGCGGCCTCGGCGTCGTGATAGCTGTCCACCGGCAGGTTGAGATGCAAGCGACTCCCAGTCACCCGCACCAGCTTTCGGCGGCCCCGGCCGACGAAGCTTCGGGGGGTCAGGCTGCGGCAAACGTGCAGGCGATCGCCCCACGCCCGGCGCAGCGCGACGTCATCCATTCGGAACGGCTGCTGGAGGTGGAGGAAGTGTACCTGGTGTCCCAGCGCCTCGAGGGCGGCCGCCATGTACCGGACCCTGGCGCTGGCGCCGGTGGCGCTCGGATGAGTCGGAACCGGCGCAACCAGGAGGATCCGCCGGGGCGTTGCCGGCTCAGCGGTACTCAAACCGGTCCTTCAGGCGGTTGATGGGTGCTTCGAGCCAATGCCACGACGCTGCGGCGATGACGACGGTGAGCAGACCGTAGGTTAGCAAGAACGGGAAGGTCTGATCGCCCAGCGGTGCGAGCAGGTCGGGGTAACCCAGCCGACGCGCGATCTTCGGGACGATGACCGGCAGCAGCAGGTGATAGACGTAGACGCCGTAGCTGATAGTGCCGAGGTATCGCAGCGGGGCCGACTCCAGCACCCGGCCGACCTGCCCGCCAAAGCCCCGCGCCGCATTGGCCACGACCCACAGGCCGAGAACGGCGATGGCCAGATCGAATGACACTTGCCGAAAGGTCCACCACCCGCTGCTGAGCTCCGCCGCCTGATAGGCCACGAAGAGCACCACCCCAAGCCACAGCACCGCCGGCCCCACCGGACGGATCAGCGGGTGGGACTTGAACTCCGGCAGTACGCTCATCGCCAGGTACGCGCCCAGGGCCAGCGAATCGATACAACCCGGGAGCAGAATCGCGGTGATATCGTTGTTCGTCGCGGTGAAGACGACGTAGCGAAACACGGGGCCCAGAACGGCCAGACCCAGGGCGATCGAAGGGAGCCAGCGGCGGGGAGCAAGAAAGATGACCCACGGCCAGAGCAGGTAAAATTGCTCTTCGACAGCCAGCGACCAGAAGTGCGCGACATGGCCGCCCCACTTCCCATGGTCCGCGGCGTTCTGCAGAAAGAACCGCACGTTCGAGAGATAGGCTGCGTGCCAGGCGATGCTCTCGCGCGCGCCATCGACTCGCGTGAGCCAGGCGAGCCCGAGCGCGAAATAGTACAGGGGAAAGATCCGCAGCACTCGGCGAATGTAGAACCGTCGGAGCATCAGGCCCCGGCTCCCCCCACCCGACTCCTCGCTGGCGATCCGCGTTCGAAGCAGAATGCCGGTGATGAGAAAACCGCTCAGCACGAAGAAGATGCGGACCCCGATGCCGCCGAGGTGCACGTACTGCCGCACCGGGGCATAGAAGTGGTAGCAGACCACCATCCCCGCGGCGACCGCCCGCAGGCCATCGAGCTGGGGCATGTGCCGGAGCGGAGTCGTCGAAGACCAGATCGTCTCGCGCCCGCTCGCTGCGGCGCCGTGATGCGCCGCGGCCCTCGATGGCGCGCGGACCTCACGCGGCCGGCCTTGACCGATGCGATGTACGGCACCGGCTGCAGCCCCCCGGAACGCTTCACGCTCTCCGGCTCCGTCCGTCACACGACCCGCCGTCCAGTGGTTGAGTAAACCATTATACCACAATATGATGGAGTGAACCGTTCGGATCGGCCACCGGGTGGCTGATGCGCGGTCATCAGGCCTAAGATGGTATGCTTTCTGCACGTTGCGAGCCGCCTGCCAGGCGCTCCAGATCGCAGCCTCCGCGGCTGATCGAGCCCATCGAGTATTGACCTTTGTTTTTCACCGGGAGCGAGCGTGACCTCAGCGCGGGTGGGCCAGCCGTGAGCGCACCTCCGCTCGTTTCGGTGGTCGCCATCTTCCTGAATGCGGAGCGCTTCCTGGATGAAGCTATCCGGAGCGTCTTCGATCAGACCTATACGCGATGGGAGCTGCTGCTGGTGGACGACGGGTCCTCCGACGGCAGTACCGCCATCGCCCGAGGTTGGGCCGAGCGCGAGCCGGAGCGGGTGCGCTATCTGGAGCACCCCGGGCACCGGAACCAGGGCATGAGCGCGTCGCGCAACGCGGGACTGCGGGCGGCGCGGGGAGAATACCTGGCGCTGCTTGACGCTGACGATGTCTGGTTGCCGGAAAAGCTGACTCGTCAGGTGGCCATCCTGGAAGCGCATCCGGAGGTCGCCCTGCTGTACGGCGCGCCGCTCTACTGGTTCGGCTGGACCGGACAGGCAGAGGATCGCGCCCGCGATTACGTCATCGATCTCAAGCTGCCTGCCGATCGCGTCTACCCTCCGCCGGCGCTCCTGCTCCCGTTCCTCCGCCGGGAAGCCCCGACGCCGTGCCCGTCGGACGTGCTCGTGCGACGATCGGCCGCGGAGCGGGTCGGCGGATTCGAGGCCCACTTCACCGGCGTGAACATGGTGTACGAGGATCAGGGGTTCTTCTCGAAGCTCCTGCTCCATGCTCCCGCGTTCGCCTCCAGCGAAACCTGGAACCGCTATCGCCAGCATCCCGAGTCGTGCTATGCCGTATCCAAGGCGTCCGGTGGACGCGAGCGCGCCCGGCGGTACTTCCTGCGCTGGTTCCAGGACTACCTGCGCCGTGAAGGCGTCACCAGTGGGTCGGTTTGGGACACGGTCCGCTCCGAGCTGCGGCAGTTCGCCCCAGCGGCCCGGATCGGTGGGGCCGTCCGGCAGGCCGCTCGTGCGACGCTGCCGCTCGGCGTCCGCTCCTGGCTCGGCAGTCGCATTCCCGGGCTGAATGGCCACGCGGCCGGGCGCGTTCGACTCGGTGGGCTGCGGCGGCTCACCCCGGTCAGCCGTCAGTTCGGCTGGGATCGCGGTGGCCTGCCGGTCGACCGGTACTACATCGAGCGGTTTCTCCAGGCGCACGCCGGCGACATCACGGGCCGCGTCCTCGAGGCCAGAGACGACGCCTATACCCGGCGGTTCGGGACGGGCGTTACCCGCGCCGACGTGCTGCACCCCACGCGGGACAATCCCCGGGCAACCATCATCGCCGACCTGACCCGCGCCGAGGCGATCGAGGACGACACCTTCGACTGCGTGGTGCTCACCCAGGTGCTGCCCTTCATTCCCGAGGTGCAGGCCGCAGTGACGACGCTCCATCGAATCCTCCGGCCCGGTGGCGTGGCCTTGGTCACGGTGCCGGGCATCAGCCAGATCGTCCGCTATGACATGGACCGCTGGGGGGACTACTGGCGCTTCACCACCCGCTCGGTCCAGCGGCTGTTCGCGGCCGCCTTTCCGGCGGGCGACATCGCCGTCGAGGCGCACGGCAACGTCCTGGTCGCGACCGCCTTTCTGCACGGGCTCAGCACCCGCGACCTCCGCGCGGAGGAGCTGGAATATCGCGACCCCGACTACGAAGTGCTGATCACCGTCCGCGCGGTGAAACATGGCTGAGCGATGCGGCACCGGAGCCGCCCGGTGAGCCGCATGCGGGTGCCGATTCTGATGTACCACGAGGTGACGCCGCATCCGGACCCGGCGTTCGCGCGCTACACCGTGACGGCGCGTGCGTTCGCCCGCCAGATGCGCTGGCTGGCCGCATTCAACTACCGCCCGATCGACATGGACAGCCTGCTCCGGGCCCGTCTGGGGCTCGAGCCGCTGCCTCACCGCGCGGTGGTGATCACCTTCGATGACGGGCTCCAGAGCTGCGTCGATCACGCCGTGCCGGTGCTCCGGCGCCACGGCTTCACCGCGATGTTCTACCTGGTGGCCGGATTGATGGGTGGTCGCACCAGGTGGCTCCGGAACGAGCTGGGGATCGAGCTTCCGATCATGAGCTGGGACACGGCGCGGAGTCTCGCCGCTCACGGGTTCCACTGCGGCGCCCACACCGTGAGCCATCCTCGGCTGGCCGGGCTGGAGCCGGCGCTGGTACGCCGCGAGCTCGCCGAGGGACGTCGGCGCCTCGAGGACGAGCTGGATGCCCCGGTGCTGCACCTGGCGTACCCGTACGGCTCGTTCGACGCCGCGGTGCGCCGTGAAGCGGAGGACGCCGGGTATATCACCGGCTGCTCCACCCGCGCCGGCCTGTCGGGACCGGATGACGATCCGCTCGCGCTGCAGCGGGTGTCGATCTACGGCGGTGAGACGCTGCTCGATTTCGCCTGGCGGGTGCGCACCGCACGCGCCCTGCCGGCTCAGGTGCGAGGCGCGCTCCGGGCCGCCGCGCGACGGCTCACCGGCTCGCGTGGGGGCCGCCCGTGACCCTGTCCACCGTGACGGTCGTAGTGCCCACGTTCCAGCGCCGGGATTCCATGCTTCGGCTGCTTCGCTCGCTCGAATCCCAGACCTTCGCTCCGAGCGCGTTCGACGTGGTCGTGGCGGTGGACGGCTCGACCGACGGTACGGCCGACGCCGTCAGGCACCACGCCGCGCCGTTCGGAATCAGCATCGTCGAGGGCCCCAACCGTGGCCGGGCGCGAGCCTGCAACAGCGGCATCCGCGCCGCCCGGGGCGAGCTGGTGATCCTGCTCGACGACGACATGGAAGCGACCACCGGCCTGGTGGAGGCGCACCTCCGCGCGCACGCCGGCGAGACGCGGCGCGCCGTGGTCGGCGCCGCGCCGATCGTGAGCTCGCCAGCGTCACCGCCGTTCGTGCGGTACATGGCGGACGGGTTCCGCACTCGGCTTCACCGCCTGGGGCAGCCGGGTTACCGGGTCCGGTTCCGCGACACCTACACCGGAAATTTCTCGGTCCGTCGGGACGTGCTGCAGTCCATCGGCGGGTTCGACGAGAGCTTTCAGGTATACGGACACGAGGACTACGAGCTGGCCCTGCGCCTCCAGGCGGCGGGCGTCGAGCTCGGCTACAGCCCCGAGGCCATCGCGTGGCAGCACTACGAAAAGACCTTTGCCGGGTTCGCCCGGGATGGCATCGCGCGGGGCCGCACGGCCGTGCTGTTCGCCGAGAAGCATCCGGAAGTCGTGGACAGCATCAAGCTGTCGGAGTACGCCCAGGGCCCGATCAAATGGCGCCTGCTGCGCGGCGCCATGCTGCACGCGTCCCGAGTCAGCGAGCGGGTGCCGAGGCTCATCCTGGCCGCGGTGAGCGCGGCCGAGCGGCGGGGCTCAGCCCGGCTCGAGCGATGGTATCGGTACGCGATCGACTTCTTCTACTGGTACGGCGTGAGACAGGCGCAGCGTGAGCAGCAGCGGGTGACCGAGCCGCCGCCGGTCCGGGCGAAATCGGCCGGGCTGCCGGGCGTGGGGGGCGCATGAGCTCGCTCCGGTCGCTGCGCCACTGCCTGGCGCTCGGCGCCATCCTCCTGTACGCGGGCATTTCCACCGCGCGCTGGGCGCGCCGGGCCGTGCACTGGCCGGCCCACGTGGGCGTCGACGAGGTCTCGCTCTACGAGCGCCGGTTCGATCAGCTGCGCCGCGCGCTCCCGCCGACGGGCGTCGTCGGCTACGTGGGCTATCCCGACCCCCTGGCGCCGCCGAGCGACTCGGTCCCGTCGCCCGCGCTGCTGCACTTTCGGCGCTACCTCCTCGCGCAGTACACTCTCGCCCCGCTGCTCCTGGTCGAGGACACGACCCGCGCGCTGGTGGTGGGCAACTTCGCGCCGGGCGCCGAGCCCGCACCGCCGGGCGGATTCGAGTCGGCGGGCGAGTTCGGCGACGGACTGATGCTGTTCCGGCGGCGCCGGCCATGATCGTCGCCTTGGCGCTCTCGGCGGTGGTCTCCGCCGCCCTCGGCACGCTGCTGCTGCGCTGGCTGTGGCCTGGCGGGGGCGCTCCCGCCTCGCGTCCACTGGTGGCGGCACTGGGAATCGGACTGGGCGCGGGTCTGTCATCGATACTGTTGTTCCTCTGGCTGATCCTGTTGGGCCCGCGCCGCGCCTTTCCGGTGGTCGAGGTGGCGCTTCTGGCGGTGCTGGCGGCGGCCGTGTATCGGTCGCGGCGAAGCCCCGATCTCGGCGAAGGGCGGGGTGGATGGCTCGAGGGCCCGGCGCGTCTGCTCACGCCACTTTTTCTCCTCGTGCTGGCGGCCGCCGCGGCGGCGTTCGCCACCATGTTGCGCCAGGAGCCGCACGGCGGTTGGGACGCCTGGATGAACTGGGACATGCGGGCCCGCATGATCTTCCTCGGCGGCGCGGGGTGGCGCACCGCGTTCGCGCCCGAGCTTCCCTGGTCGCACCCCGACTACCCGGTGCTGCTGCCATCGCTGGTGGTGCGGGCGTGGCTGTACGCGGGGCGCACTACGTTGCTCGGCCCGGCCCTGGTGGCCGCCACCTTCGCGTTCGCGATCGTGGCGGTGCTGGTGGCCGCGCTGGGCACGTTGCGAGCCCCGAGCCAGGGCTTGCTGGCGGGCATGGTGCTGCTCGCGACCCCGTTCTTCATTCGGCACGCCACCTCGCTTTATGCCGACGTGCCGCTGGCCTTCTTCTTCCTGGCTACGGTCGTGTGCCTCGCGCTGGACGATCGGGCCGGCGGAGCGACGCCTCGCTTTGCCGTGCTCGCCGGGCTGTCGGCGGGGCTTGCGATGTGGACCAAGAACGAGGGGCTGCTGTTCACCGCCTGCGTCCTCGCCGGCATCGTGGCGAGCGGCCGACGCGCCGGCTGGCCCGACACGCGGCGGCGACTCCTCTCGGTGGGCGCCGGTCTGTTGCTCCCGCTGCTGGTGGTCGCGAGCTTCAAGCTGTCGTTGGCGCCGGCCAACGATCTGCTCTCGACGCTGGGCGTCGAGCGCACCGTGGGCCGGATCACCGACCCGACGCGCTACGCCGCCGTCCTGCGCGCCTATGGCGTCCAGCTGCTGACCTTCGGCGCCAATGGTCTTCCCGGCGTGGTGTGGCCGCTGGCGGTGTTCGCCGTCGCGCTCGGATGGCAGCCGATCGAGCGACGCCGGCCGTGGGCCCGAACCGTGGCGGTCGCCCTGGCGCTCCTGTTGGCGGGCCACTTCATGGTGTTCGTCAGCATGGCGGACGAGCTCGCGCGGCTGCTCGCCAGCTCGCTCGAGCGCCTGATCCTGCAGCTCTGGCCCAGCGCGCTCTTCCTCGGGTTCATGGTGACGCGCACCCTCGAGGAAGTCGGTGGCACCGAACCCGCCGCCACCTCAGAAGTCCCGCGAGTCGCAGTCCACTAGGAGAGCTGCCATGTATTTCGATCCTGGCACCGGGAGCATCGTCTTGCAGGCCCTCGCGGCGAGCGCGCTGGCATTGGTGGCCAGCGCCGGCAGGGCGCGCGAAACGGTTCGCGGCGCGTTCCCGCGACTGCTCGGCCGTGGCGCCGACGGCGAGTGACGCATCTC
>DASSMN010000625.1:0-5141 GCA_035688885.1 Gemmatimonadales bacterium | reverse complement strand
GGCTCGCGGGACGCTCACCTGGTACACGCCCCCGTTCACCTTGCCCGAGAATCCGAGGGTCGCGGCCAGTCGGGCGGTGTCCAGGCCGAACGCTCCCGCGGGGGGTGGAGAGGTGGGCACGGGGGGCGTCTTCGTCACGGCCAGGGCCTCGCGGATGGCCTGGGCGATCTTCACCGGATCGCCGTGAGCCTGAATGTGCATGTACAGCACGCGCGGCGTTTCGTGCTGCAGGTGGTTGTGCAGCGCAGTCTGCTCCACGCCGAGCGACTGCAGCTTGCTCATGACCGGCGTGACCTCGCTCTCGAGGAGAACGAGATCGCCCATGGCCATGGCTTCCTTGCCGCCATCGGCCGGCTTGAATGCCACCCAGCCGCCGAGCGCGAGGGCGGGGTTGATGGCAACGCCCGCGGCCGTCACGTGCAGATCGGACCGTGGGAAACTGTATTTCTCGACTCCGCCGGGCTGCGGGGTCCCTGACCGGCCGATGGCCTGGTCCACGGCGGTCCACGACTGCGACTGGGCCAGCGCGACTGAGCCCGCGGAACTGGACAGAATGGCCAGCATGGCAGCGCCCCGCGCCGCCGTGATCAGGACCGACATGATGCCTCCTTAAGACTCACAAATCGACCACCGCCGCTAGCCCGCGTGCCGCTCGTTCACCGTGAGCGCGAAGAGAATGGTTCCCACCAGGCCGATGCCGCCGGCCATGACGAACGGCAGGCTGGGTGAGGTCTTCCACAGCAGGCCGCCGATGGTCGCAGCCGGCGCGATAGCCACACTCCGAATGAGATAATAGAGACCCACGCCGCGTGCCCGGACGTCGGGCCGCACGAACTCGAGGATGAGCGCCTTGCGGGCAGGCTCACCGATCTCCCGGAGCCCGCCGACCACGAACGCGAGGATCAGCCCGGCGTAGGAGCGCGCGGAGACCACCGCCAGGGGGAAGCAGGTGAACGCGACGAAGGTGGCAATGACGAAAGGTTTCCGGCCCAATCGGTCGGCCAAGCGGGCTGCCGGCAGCGAGCAGACGATCACGGTCGCCATCTGGACCGCGATCAGCACGCCAAACGCCGGGGCCCCGATGCCCACGACATTGACCGCGTAGAGCACGAGGAACACGTCGACCATCGCGTCGCAGGTGCGGATGAATACGTCCGACAGGAGCAGCCGCCGGAGCGGATCGGGCAGCGACCGCCAGACGTCGGCGATCCCGGAGGCCGCGGAAGGCGGGAGGGGGACCAGACGCATCCGGCGGACCACGGCCAGCGTGACCGCGGACAGCGCAATCGACGCGAGCAGGCCCAGGCGCACGCCGGCCAGTACGCCGATCGAGGCGATGGCGAGCCCGCCGAGGGTCGGGGCGACCAGGATGGGTACTCGGCGGAGGATGGCCTGGACCGAGAAGCCGACGGCGCGGCGGTCTCGCGGCAGGGCATCGCCCACGACGGCGAACAGGATGGGGCTGGCCATGCTGGTCCAGCACATGACGAACACGAGGCCGAGCAGCACAACGGGCCACCGGGTGGCCGACGCCACGACGGCGTAGCCCACGGCCGCGAGGCTCACGAACAGCAGGAGGGCTCGGCGCCGGCCGTGTCGATCGCCGACCCACCCTCCCGGGTACTGATAGAGGCCGTCGAGCAGATCCTCGGTGCTGCCGTACGCGCCGATGGCGACGACCGGGGCGCCGAGGGCCTCGAGGTACTTGGGGATGAACCGGCGCCAGAGGTTCTCACCAAGCGCCATGAGGAACATCGCCGCGACTACGGCAGCGGTGTTCCGCTCGAGTCCCAGGGCGTCCGCGACCCGGCGGAACGGAGCCGCGGCTGGTGCGGGCTGAGCCATTCTCGAATGGTAATCGGAGCTCGCCGGCGGGCGTGCACCTCAGCGCTTCCGAAGGCTGAAGAGGCGTCCCACGACGATCACCGCACCTCGAAGACGAGCACGAGCACGCGCTCGGTCAGCCCACCACCATGCGTTCAGTACGCGACGCTGGCGAGCCCGACGCCGACGCCGGCGCCCACCAGGTAGCCGGCGGCGGTTTCCAGCCACGCATGGCCCGACGGGCGCGGCGCCTGACCGCCGCCGGGGAACACGTAGCTGTGCAGCAGTGGGATGGACACCCCGCTCGCCGTGCCGATGAGCCCCCCTACCAGGATATCGGTGGGGAAATGCTGGTTGGCCTTGACCCGCAGGTTCCCGGTAGCGCCCGCCAGCAGCGCGCCGACCGCCGCGACGGCGACGTGCTCGCGCCAGCCGGCGTCGGGGTGGGACAGCAGGTTGTCCGTGGCGGCGAACGAGGCCGCGGTGAAGCTGATGGTCGCGTGGCCGGACGGCATCGAGAGGAAGGCGCCGTCGCCGGTGACATCGTAGGCCGAGCCCGTCGGGCGCTCCGACTCGGGCAGATAGGTAAACGGCCTCGGCCGGTCGGCGCTCTTCTTCAGCAGCTGGCTCCCCGCCTCGGCCACCAGCATCGCCTCGCCGTACAGCACCAGCGGCCGCCGCACCACGTTTTCCCAGCCGTGCACGCCGGGTTGGGTCAACAGGGCGAGGACCGGCGCGCCGACCATGGTGGCCACCAGGGTCACGTCGCTGGCCCGGTCGGCGCCGGTACTCGGATGGCCGATGATGTGCCGGTCGATCCCCAGGTTGATGTTCGAAGGATCCAGACCCTGCGGCGGGACGACCTGCCGCGTGATCGAGAAGCTGCGGGAGAGCGCATACGCGCCGAGCGCGGCAGCGGTGACCACGCCGTCGGTCCACCAGCCGACCCGCGGAAGGGCGGGCTGGCTGGAACCATCGCCCCCGACGCCCGCATCGGCGCCGGCCGACCCGAGGCCCTGCGCGGCGCCGACGACCACGATCGGCCCGAGCGACGTCCGGCGCAGGTCCCGCGGAGACCACGACGGGAAGATCGGATCGACCGTCGCCATGACCGGCGCCAGCGGCTGGGGAGCCTGAGGCCAGACCTGTTCCGCCGAGGTGAGCAGCGCGATACCGACCAGGCACGTTCGGAAGGCGAGCGTCATGAGCACCAGTCCAAGGTTGAAGTCAGGCGTGCGTGCGCGGCGCGCGATGCGGCGGGTTACGGTCCTGCGTGCCCGGCGGGACCGACATGCTCGAGCACTTGATGATGCGATTCACCGGACTCTTCGACGGGGTCCACGTGCACGATGACGCCCGACACGAACTTCAAATGATCGCGGAGCTCGTGCTCGACTTCCTTGGCGATGCGATGCCCCTCCACGACGGTCAGGTCCGGCTCGACCGCCACGTTGGCTTCCACGCGGAGCCGATGGCCGACCCATCGGGCGCGCACGTCGCTGGTGCTCAGCACCCCCGGCACGTGCTCGGCGGCATGCTTGACCTGATCCAGGAGCTCCGGCTCGACGCCGTCCAGCATGCGGACCAGCACGGTGCGGGCCGAGTCCCAGACGATCCCCAGGATAGCCACGGTGATGATAAGCCCAATGAGCGGGTCGGCCTTGGGATACCCAAGGTATACGCCCACGGCGCCGAGGAGCACGGCCAGACTGGTCCAGCCGTCGGTGCGGGCGTGATAGCCGTCGGCCACCAAGGCGGCACTGCCGATCTCCTGCCCGACCCGGATCCGGAACACCGCCACGAGCTCGTTGCCCGCGAACCCGATCACCGACGCGAGCGCGACGGCACCGAGGTGCTGGACGGGGTGCGGGTGGTACAGGCGGTGCACGGCCTCATAGGCCGCGACACATGCGCTGAACAGGATCGTGAGCACGACCGCGAGCCCGGCGAGGTCCTCCACCCGCCCGTACCCGTAGTGGAAGCGACGATTGGGCGGTCGCCGGGCAAAGAGGAAGGCGATCCCCAGCGGGACCCCGGTGGCCGCGTCACCGAAGTTGTGGATGGTATCGGCCAGCAGCGCCACGCTGTGGGAGAGCACGACGACGAGGAGCTGAAGCGCGGCCGTAACGAACAGGCCCAGGAACGACCACTTGACCGCCCACAGGCCTCGCTCGTTGGACAGCACCGACGGATCCACGCCGCCGTGATGGTGCCCGTGATGGTCGTGGTCGTGGTCGTGCGGGTGGTCGGATGGGTGGTCGTGGCGGGACATCGTGTCTCCTCGCGCTCCGAGGCCCTCGGGGCCTCACCTCGCAGCCTGCCGCTCCAGAACAGTAACGCGTCGTCAGAGGACCTGGCGCCGAAGGAGCTGCGCGTTCACCGCCACGATCACCGTGCTGAGCGACATGAGGACCGCGCCGACGGCCGGGGAGAGCAGAATGCCCTGTCCCGCCAGAACGCCGGCCGCCAGCGGGATGGCCACCACGTTGTAGCCCGCGGCCCACCAGAGGTTCTGCACCATCTTCCGGTAGGAGGCCCGGCTGAGCCGCACGATGCGGGGCACGTCGCGGGGATCGCTCCGGACCAGCACGATGTCGCCGGCTTCCACCGCGACGTCGGTGCCGGCGCCGATGGCGACGCCGACGTCGGCCGTGAGCAGCGCGGGGGCATCGTTGACGCCGTCGCCGACCATGGCGACCCGTTCGCCGGCGCGCTGGAGCTCCTCGATCTTCCCGACCTTCTCCTCCGGCAACACCTGGGCATATACGGTGTCGATGCCGAGCTCGGCCGCCACGGCCTGCGCGACGGGGCGCGCGTCGCCGGTGAGCATGACCACCTTGATCCGCTCCGCATGAAGGGCGTCCACCGCCTCGCGCGACTCGGCACGGACCACGTCGGCCACGGCGAACACGGCCAGCGCGCGGGCGCCGGCGCCGCCGGTCCCGCCGTCCTCGACGAGAAAGATGGCGGACTGGCCTCGCGTGCCCGCGTCGTCGGCCGCCGCCTGGAGCGCAGGCGGCACCTGAACCGCGCGGGCCGCGAGGAGGGCGGGACCGCCGACCAGGAGATCGCGGCCGGCCGCGGTGGCGCTCACCCCCACGCCCGGGATGGCCCGGAAGCCCTGGACCGGCAGCGGCGCCACACCCCGGTCCTTCGCGCTTCGCACGATACCCTGCGCGATGGTGTGCTCGGAGCTCGCCTCGACCGACGCCGCCAGGCGGAGCGCCTCCTCTTTGGTGACACCTTCGGCGACGGCGACCGCCACTACGCCGAACTCGCCGCGGGTCAGGGTGCCGGTCTTGTCGAAGACCACGGCG
>DASSMN010000527.1:0-4548 GCA_035688885.1 Gemmatimonadales bacterium | reverse complement strand
GCCGCTGTCGACAATGGAGGCTCACTCGGGGAGGAACCGTGGCAGTCAAGAAGAGCACCGGACGCTGGTCCGGCAGCAGGAAGGCGGAATCGGCCGCCGGCAAGAAGAAGGCGGAATCCGATCGCCGGCTTCAGCGCCAGGCCGAGGGGAGCCGCCAGCGGCAGACCCGATCGAAGAAGGAGGGCGCCACGCAGGCGGGCGCTCGGCGCTATCCCGAGCCGCCGCTGCCCAAGCAGCATCAGGCCAAGCCGGGCCTCGAGTCCGAGCTCGAACCGAGGCCGGCGTACCGGGCCGAGGCGTACCAGGGGTCGGGCAAGCTCGAGGGAAAGGTGGCACTGGTCACCGGCGGAGATTCGGGCATCGGCCGGGCGGTAGCGGTGCTGTTCGCCCGCGAGGGCGCCGACGTGGCGATCGTCTATCTGAGCGAGGACCAGGACGCGGAGGAGACCCGCCGCGCGGTGGAGGACGAAGGCCGCCGGGCCCTGCTCATCCCAGGTGACGTCACCGACTCGGGCTTCTGTCAGGATGCCGTCGAGCAGACGGTCCGGGAGCTCGGCAAGCTGGACGTCCTGGTGAACAACGCGGCCTTCCAGGAGCATGTGCCGGCGATCGAGGACATTACCGACGAGCAGTTCGAGCGCACCTTCCGAACCAACATCTTCGGCTACTTCTATATGGCGCGCGCCGCCGCGCCCCACCTGGGCGAGGGCGACTGCATCATCAACACCGGCTCGGTGACCGGGCTCGAGGGCAGCAAGGAGCTGCTGGACTACGCCTCGACCAAGGGAGCCATCCACGCCTTCACCAAATCGCTGGCCCAACAGCTGCTGGACCGCGGCATCCGGGTCAACTGCGTGGCGCCCGGCCCGGTCTGGACCCCGCTCAATCCGGCGGATCAGGACGCGGAAAAGGTCGCGAAGTTCGGCGCCGATGTTCCGATGAAGCGGCCCGCACAGCCGGAAGAGATCGCCCCCGCCTTCGTCTTTCTCGCCGCGCCGGTGTGCTCGAGCTATATCACGGGCGAGGTGCTGCCGGTACTGGGCGGGGCCGGGGGATGAGAAGGGCCGATTAGGGCGATAGGGCGACAAGCCGCTAGAGCGATAGGGCGTGGAGAACGCGGAGGGACTGTCATCCCGACACCTCACCGCCCTTATCGCCCTATCGCCTTCTCGCCCTATCGGCTTACCTCACCGTCACCCGCAGATCGTACGCCGCCCGCTCCGCCCAGGGCACCATGCTCACCACATAGTCCTGGCTGGTCGCGACCCGGGCGGCGTATAGCCGCTGGCGGTCCGACAAGCGTGCCAGCTGAGCTCCGTCGTTGAGCCCATAGATGTGGAGGCCCACCGTCGGTGCGCCGCCGAGGCTGACCTCCAGCGTGCGGCCGGCGTCGACCCGGACCAGGAAATCGACGGGGGCCCGCGATGGCGCGGTGCCGGTGAAGACGGCCGTGGGCTCGCCCGGGGAGATCTCGAGCCGCTTGGGGATCTGCACCGCGAGGGTATAGGCGGTCGGCGTCGAGGCGGTGACGCGGACGATGAATTCGCCCGTGGACGGCAGTCGGCCGGACCAGATCTCGGGCTCGGCGCGCGGGGATGGGAGCTCGCGGCCAGTCGCCGCCTCGAGCACCCGGACTTCGGGATCCGCCGGCGGATGCTCCGCCTCCGCTACCGGCCAGCCGATCGCGTGGACCAGCATGACCTGGCCGCCTTGGGCGAACAGGACGTAGCTCCGGGTGGCGCCGGCCTGGAGCTTGTCGTCGTGAATGCCCGAGGTCGTGCCTCGGGAGAATCGGATGCGCGGCAGGCCGGTGGTATCGATGGGCGTCGGAGCGGTGGAGGCCGGCTTGGCATTGGTCGAAGGCGCGGGTGCCACGATCTCCGCCGAGTGGCCGCCACCGCAGGCCGCGAGGATCGCGACCGCAACCGTGGGCCCGCACACCACCGGTCGAGCGACGGATCGCATGCCGGCCTCCTGGCGATGGATGGGAATGAAGAAAGTATAACCGTCCATCACCCGCGCGCCGCGGCCAGGCTACCTTATCGCCCCTCGATCACCCGGTCTTGGTCCCCGGTGTCGACCATGCCGGGCTGAGCGCCGCGAGCGGCGCCGATCGCCACGGCTGCGGCTGGCGCTCCAGTACGACCAGCACCACCATCGGCGGCTCCGGGGCCAGCGCCCCGATCACGCCGAAGGCCTGCCGGCTCCCGTCCTTGCGGCGGAACACCACTCCAGCCACTCGCTCCAGCCCGCGCTCGACCAGTGCCACGACCCGTCCCTGCTCCTCCCGGCTGCCGAACACGCCGAGAGTGTCGGCCACTCGCAGCAGCTCGGCGCTCGAGTCGTAGCCCAGCAGCTTGGCGAATGGACGGTTGGCGGCGATCGGCTCGCCGTTCAGCCGCAGCAGGCACAGTCCGACCGGTGCCGCGTCCACCAAGGCCCGGATCTGCTCCTCCGACTGGCGGAGCGCGTCCTCGACCCGGCGCCGGGCGGTCATCGCCTCGCGGAGGTCGGCCACCTGCTTGCGCAGGGCGATCACTTCGCTGATGAGGTCCTGCTTCGGTCGATGTTGGTCGCGCATCGCAGACTAGGACGGCTGGCCGCGCCGGTCTTGCACCGGACCGCCAGCGGACTCGGCCCAACGTGCGATCCCTCCCTCACCCATTCGCCCGATCCCTGTCGGCCGGGAAACCGCGCATCATGCACTCCGGTTATTTCACTCTGGAGCACTCGATGTCATCATCTCCTGGCCCTCTGGCCACTCTCTCGAACGATCTGGCCGCCGCGGTCGACACCGTCGGGCGGTCGGTGGTCGCCGTCCACGCCCGGCGCCGCATTCCCGCATCCGGTGTCGTGTGGCAGCCCGGCGTGGTGGTCGCGACCCACCACACCATCCAGCGCGACGACGGCATAACGATCGCCCTGCACGACGGCGCCACGGTGGAGGCGACGCTCGCGGGGCGCGACCCGTCCACCGACCTGGCGGTGCTGCGTGTTGCGACCTCGGCGCCGGCGGCCGCGCTGTCGACCGAAGCGCCGCGGGTCGGCCAGGTGGTGCTCGCCCTGGGGCGCCCGGGCGCGTCGGTCACCGCGAGCCTCGGCATCGTGAGCGCGGTGGGCGGCGAGTGGCGCACCTGGCAGGGCGGCACGATCGACCGGTTCGTGCGGCTCGACATGGCGGTGTACGACGGGTTTTCCGGCGGCCCGCTGGTGGATGCGGCCGGCCGGGTGGCCGGCATCAACACCTCCGGGCTGGCGCGGGCCACCGCGCTCACGGTTCCCGCGTCGACGGTCTCACGGGTGGCCGCGCAGCTCCTCTCGCGTGGGCACATCGCGCGCGGCTGGCTGGGCATCGCGACGCAGCCGGTGCGCCTCCCGGCCACACTCCAGCAGAGTCTCGGAGCCGAGGCGGCGATCGGCCTCGTGGTGGTGAATGTCGAAGCCGAGAGCCCAGCGGACCGCGGCGGCGTGCTGATCGGGGACATCCTCCTCGCGGTCGACGGCCGGCCGGTGAGCGATCCCGGCGACGTGCTCGCCGCGCTCGGCGGCGATCGGATCGGTCAGGCGATCGCGCTTCGGGTGGCGCGCGGCGGGCGGGCCGAGCAGCTGACCGTGACGGTGGGAGAACGGCCCCGTGGCCGCCGCTGACACGCTCGAGCTGGTGCCCGGCCTCACCGCGGCGCTCGGCCAGATCTCCGAGCGGCTGCGGGGGGTGACGGTGCAGGTCCGCGCAGGCCAGGCAAGCACGGGGGCCGGTGTCGTGTGGCTGCGGCACGGCCTGGTCGTGACCAACGCGCACGTGGCGACGGCGTCGAAGCTCGAGGTGGTGCTGCCCGACGGCCGCGCGGCGCCGGCGCGGCTGGTCGCGCGGGATCCCGAGCGAGACCTGGCCGCGCTCGAGCTCCCGTCGGCCGACCATGAGCCGGCAGTCCGGGCGGATGCCCGAGGTCTCCGTCCGGGCGAGCTGCTCGTTGCGGTGGGGCACCCGCTTGGAGTCGCCTATGCAACCGCGCTCGGCCTGGTCCACCGGCCGCCGACCGGAGGTCGCGGACCGGCGGCGTGGCTTCAGGCCGACATCCGCCTGGCCCCGGGCAACTCGGGAGGGCCGCTGGCCGACGCCGGTGGCCGAGTGGTCGGCATCAACGCCATGATCGTCGGCGGGCTGGGCTTCGCGGTGCCGACCCACGTGGTGGAGCGATTCCTCAGCCGGATCAATCGCGGCGGGCGTGGGGCACGCGCGGCGTGATTCGCGTGCTGGTGGTGGCGAGGTCGGAGCTGGAGCGCGCGGGATTGGAAACGCTGCTCGCGTCGCGGGGCCATGTGCCGGTGGGCGGCGGGAGCGCCAGCGTGGCGGAGGCTCGTCGGCGGCTGGAGGATGGCTCGCTCCAGGCCGTGCAGGTGGTGCTCGTGCTGCTCGAGCGGGGCGCCGATCCGCCTCGCCTCGCGCTTCCGCCGGACGCTGCCGCGGATGCGCCGGCGCTGGTGGTGCTGGGCGAGTCGTTGCCGCGAGGGTGGGCGGTCAGGGCCGCGCGGTCGGGCGTCCGAGCG
>DASSMN010000193.1:0-2483 GCA_035688885.1 Gemmatimonadales bacterium | reverse complement strand
AGCTCGCCGACATCGACGCCGCGGAGTTCTCCCGCGTCTGATACTACTGCCAGCGCATCAGGCTGGCGCCGACTGTAAAGCCCGCCCCAACCGCCACGAACATCACCAGGTCACCGCGCTTGACCCGCCCGTCCTTGACGACGTCCTCGAGGGCCAGGGGGAGAGTGGCGGCGGTGGTATTGCCGTACCGCGCGATCACGCTCGCCATTCTGCCCGGCGGGAGCGCGAGGCGCTCGGCGGTCGCATCGAGGATGCGCTGATTGGCCTGGTGGGGAATGACCATGGCGATGTCGTGGGGGGTGAGCTGGTGGCGCTGGAGGAGGGTGGTGATGCATTCGGCCATCTGGGAAACCGCGAACTTGAAGACGGCCTTCCCATTCTGCTGGAGAAAATGGCCGCGGGCGTCCACCGTCTCGTGGCTGGCCGGATGGAGGCTGCCGCCGGCCGGCATGAGCAGCTCGGCTCGGCCCGCACCGTCTACCCGATGGTAGAAGTCGAGCAGGCCGAAGCCGGGCTCGGCGGGTTCGAGCAGCACGGCCCCGGCCCCGTCGCCGAACAGGACGGCGGTGGTGCGGTCGAGCGGGTCGATGATCGCGCTCATCAGGTCGGCCCCCACCACGATGACCCGCCGGTGCGCGCCGGCCGCCACCATCTGGGCCCCCGTCGTGAGGGCATACAGGAATCCCGAGCAGGCGGCGGAGAGATCGAATCCCCAGGTGTTCCGGAGGCCGACCTGGTCCTGGACCAGGCAGGCGGTCGCCGGAAACACCATGTCGGGGGTGACGGTGGCGACGATCAGCGCGCCGACGTCGTCGGGTCCCAATCCCCGCTCGGCCATCAGGCGCTGAACGGCCGCCGCGCTCATGGTCGAGGTGGTCTCGCCCGGCGCGCCGATCCGTCGCTCGCGGATCCCGGTGCGGGTCACGATCCAATCGTCGGAGGTATCGAGGCGGGTGGCGAGGTCGGCATTGGTGACGCGCCGATCGGGGACATAGGTGGCGACGGCGGTAATGGCGGCGCGCGGCGGCGCCGGCGGGGTCGGGGAAGGCATGCACGAATCTCATGCGGACCGGGAACCGGGCGCAAGAACGGGCGGCCGAGGCGCCGCGTTATATTCCGCCCATGCCGCCACTCATCCGCAGGCAGACCGTGACCGTCCGCGTCGGCGGGGTGCCGGTCGGGGCTGGCCACCCGATCGTGGTCCAATCAATGACCAACACCGACACGGCCGACGTGGCCGGGACGGTGCAGCAGGTGGCCGCCCTGGCGCGCGCCGGCAGCGAGCTGGTGCGGGTCACGGTCAACAACGAGGAATCGGCGGCCGCGGTGCCCGGAATCGTGGAGGGGCTCGATCGGGTCGGCGTCGGCGTGCCGATCATCGGCGATTTCCACTATAACGGCCACCTGTTGCTCACTCGTTACCCGGCCTGCGCCCGCGCGCTGGCCAAGTACCGCATCAACCCCGGGAACGTCGGCGGCAAGCGGCATGACGCGAACTTCCGGGCCATCATCGAGGTGGCGCTCGCGAACGACAAGCCGGTACGGATCGGGGTCAACTGGGGCTCGCTGGATCAGAACCTGCTGACCGAGATGATGGACGAGAATGCGCGCCGCGCCGAGCCGGAGGATGCGCGCGACGTCACCATGGCCGCCATCGTCGAGAGTGCGCTCCGGAGCGCCGAGCTCGCCGAGGCGATCGGCATGCCGCACGATCGAATCATCTTGAGCGCCAAGGTCTCCGGGGTGCAGGACCTGGTGGACGTCTACCGGCGCCTGGCGGCCCGGTGCGATTATCCGCTCCACCTCGGCCTGACCGAGGCCGGTCTGGGGTCGAAGGGCATCATCGCCAGCACCGCCGGGCTCAGTATCCTGCTCCAGGACGGCATCGGGGACACGATTCGTGTCTCCCTCACGCCGGCGCCCGGCGGTGATCGGACCGAGGAGGTACAGGTCGCCCAGCAGGTGCTGCAGTCGCTGGGGCTCCGGAGCTTTACCCCGCAGGTCACGAGCTGCCCCGGCTGCGGACGCACCACCAGCACCTTCTTCCAGGAGATGGCCCAGCAGATTCAGGACTACCTTCGCGAGAAGATGCCGGTGTGGCGCGTCGAGCGGCCCGGCGTGGAGGAAATGAAGGTGGCCGTGATGGGCTGCGTCGTGAACGGGCCGGGCGAGTCCAAGCACGCCAACATCGGCATTTCACTGCCGGGCACCTTCGAGGAGCCCAAGGCGCCCGTGTTCGTCGACGGCCGCCTCATGGTGACCCTCAAGGGTGAGAGCATCGTGCCCGAGTTCCTCGTCATCCTGGAGGACTACGTGGCAAGCCGGTACACCGTTGCGCAGGCTGCGGCCGGCGTGACGGAGGCCGCGCTGCCGCGCTAGCGTGCTCGCGCCCCTGATCGGCGACGGGCTCGAGGTCACGCTCCGGGACCGGCCCCTGCTCGCCATCCCCCTGCTGTTCGCCGCCGGTGTCGCCACCAGCCTCA
>DASSMN010000343.1:0-4801 GCA_035688885.1 Gemmatimonadales bacterium | reverse complement strand
CGTGCCGAGATCGAGCGCGCCGTGGCGGGACGCTCGTCGCACCGCGTGGTCCTCGCCCATCCGATTGCGGTCGCGGTCTACTACGCGACCGCGGTCGCCTTCCCGGACGGCTCGGTGCACTTCTACCCCGACATCTACGGCCTCGACCGGGTGCTCGACCGGGCCCTGCGCGGGCGGGCGCTGACGTCGTGAGCGATTGCCAGCGCGGCCGGACCGGGTGTAACCTCCACGTGCTTCCTTCCCCTTCCGGCGGTTCGGCGCGTGCCCCATTCCATCGGTGCGATCTGGCTGGCGCTCGCCGCGCTGCTCCCCTCGCACCCGAGGCTCGAGCAGGCCGCGGAGCGGGTCGGGTTGCGACCCCAGGTGCTCGATCTCGCCCTCTCCGCGCATGCCCGGGCGATGCGGCACGGATGGACCGCCGCCCCGCTGCTCACCGTGATCGACTACAGCCGGCGCTCGCGGGAGCGCCGCCTGTGGGTGCTGGACCTGGCCCGGGACAGCGTGCTAGCGACGGAGCTCGTCGCGCACGGCCGGGGCACGGGAGACGACGTGGCGCGGCGGTTCTCCAACCGGCCGGGGAGCCTCGCATCCAGTTTGGGCACCTTCATCACCGGGACCACGTATCGGGGCCGGCATGGCCTCGCCTTGCGGCTCCGCGGCATGGATGCGGGTCTCAACGATCGCGCCGAAGCGCGGGCGATCGTGATCCACGGGGCGGACTACGTCAGCCCCGACGCCGTGCGCCGGCTCGGTCGGCTGGGACGGAGTCAGGGATGTCCGGCGCTCGCCCCAGCCGTCGTGGATCGCGTGATCGGGCTGATCCGCGGCGGGACCGTGCTGTTCGCCTATTATCCCGATCCCGCCCTGCTGCGACGGAGCGCCCCCCAGTCCGCCTCTCCCTAACCCGCACCCCACCCCCCACGCGCCCGACGAAGGCAGGTCCTGGGGGAGCGCGCTCGTGAGCGCCACCCATCGGGCCCGGCGCCTGGGCATCGACACCGGACAGGAAGCGGTGGTCTATCTGCACCGCGACTCGCCCATCGTCCGGTCTGAAGGGTTCAATTCGCAGGCGCGGGTCGAGGTTCGAGCGGGGGAGCGCACCATCCTTGCTACCCTCGGCGTAGTCGGCGACGCCATCCTGGGACCGGAGGAGGCCGGGTTGTCGGAGACGGCCTGGGCCCGGCTCGGCGTGACGGCGGAGGAGCGGCTGACTCTTGCCCATCCCTCGCCGGTCGAGTCGCTGAGCCTGGTGCGCGGCAAGATCTACGGCCGGGCGCTCACCCCCGACGACTTCCTCGCGATCGTGCGCGACGTGGCCGCCGGACGGTACTCCGATATCGAGCTCGCCGCGTTCCTGGCCGGGTGTGCCGGCGGCCGGCTCACCGATCGCGAGGTGGTGGATCTCACCGTCGCCATGCTCGCGGCCGGCGACCGCCTCGGGTGGCCGCGGACGCCGGTGATGGACAAGCACAGCGTCGGCGGCCTGCCGGGCAACCGGACCTCGATCATCGTCGTGCCGATCGTCGCCGCGACGGGCCTGCTGATGCCCAAGACCTCCTCGCGCGCGATCACCTCGCCCGCCGGCACCGCCGACACGATGGAGATGCTGGCGCCGGTGGACCTCGACGTCGCCCGAATGCGGCGGGTGGTGGAGCGGGAGGGAGGGTGCCTGGTCTGGGGCGGTCGAGCCCGGCTCAGCCCGGCGGACGACGTGCTGATCCGGGTGGAGCGCCCGCTCGACCTGGACAGTCCGGCGCAGCTGGTGGCCTCGGTGCTGTCCAAGAAGGCGGCGGCGGGGGCGACCCACGTCGTGATGGACGTGCCGGTCGGACCCACTGCCAAGATCCGGAGCGCGGAGGAAGCGGAACAGCTCGCCCGGCTCCTGCGCGACGTCGGTCAGGCCATCGGCCTGACGGTGCGTCCGGTTCTGACCCAGGGCACCCAGCCGATCGGCCGGGGCATCGGGCCGGCGCTCGAGGCGCGCGACGCGCTGGCGGTGCTCCAGCGCGCCCCCTCGGCGCCGGCGGACCTGCGGGAGCGCGCGTTGCTCCTGGCCGGCTACCTGCTCGAGCTGGGCGGGGCGGTGCCGGCCGGCGGCGGCGGGGCGCTCGCCCAGGCCATCCTCGACGATGGGCGGGCCGAGCGGAAGTTCGAGGCCATCTGCGAGGCCCAGGGTGGTCGTCGCACGCCCCCCACCGCGGCATTCAACCGCGTGGTCCCCTCGCGGACAGATGGCCGGGTCACCGTCATCGACAACCGGCGTCTGGCGCGGGTGGCCAAGCTCGCGGGAGCGCCGCACGATCCGGCGGCGGGGCTCGAGCTCGCGGTCCGGCTGGGCGACCTGGTCCGCCGGGGCGACCCACTGTTCACCGTCCACGCCTCGGCGCTGGGCGAGCTCGAATACGGCCTCGCCTACGCGACCTCGACGCCCGACATCGTCACCGTGGTGGACCCCGCATGAAGCCGGCCGTGCTCCCCTTGCCGGGCAACGAGGCCCTCGGCGCCCGGCTCGCGCTCGAGCTCGATGCCGAGCGGGTCGACGCGACCGTCCGGCACTTTCCCGATGGCGAGTCGTACGTGCGCCTGGAGACCCCGCTAGCGGGCCGGGCCGTCGTGCTCGCGGCGACCCTCGACCGGCCGGACGACAAGCTGATGCCGCTCCTCCTGGCCGCGGCCACCGCGCGGGAGCTGGGCGCCCGCTCGGTCGGCCTGGTCGCCCCCTATCTCCCCTACCTGCGGCAGGACCGCCGCTTCCTCGCCGGCGAGGCGGTGAGCGCCCGCGGATTCGCCGAGCTGCTCTCGAGCCGGCTGGACTGGATCGTGACGGTCGATCCCCATCTCCACCGGATCCACCGGCTGGAGGAGGTCTATCGGATCCCCGCGGAGTCGATCACGGCCGCTCCGCGGCTGGCGCACTGGGTGCGAGAGCATGTGGTCGAGCCGGTCCTGATCGGCCCGGACGAGGAGAGTCGGCAATGGGTGGAAGCGGTCGCCCACATTGCGGGCGCCCCGTGCGCGGTGCTGCGGAAGCAGCGTCGGGGCGACGCCGAGGTCTCGGTCGAGCTGCCCGACCTCTCGGCGTACCGCGAGCGGACCCCCGTGCTGGTGGACGACATCATCTCGACCGGTGCCACCCTCATCGAGGCGGCGGGTGCGCTCCGGCGGGTTGCCCACGAGCCCCCATATTGTGTGGCGGTGCACGGGGTGCTCGCCGGCGGTGCCTACCCTCGACTGCTCGCCGCCGGGGTCCGGCGGCTGGTTACCTGCAACACGATCGTGCACCCGACCAACGAGATCGACGTGCACGACCTCCTGGCTGCCGCGGCAGCCCGGCAGCTCAGAACGGCTTGAACCCGGGGCTGCCGTACCGGGTCATGTGCAGCAAATCCCACAACGGAATGGCATAGGCGACCAGCACCAGGCCGACCGCGACGACGAACCAGAGCCCGAGCCGGTCCCAGATGCTGTCGCTGTACCCGCCGGCCGGCTCACCCAGCGATTCGGCCCACACGATCGGCGCCTGCGCCTGGCGCTTACCGGCGAGCAGCGTCCCCACCATCACCAGCACGAAGAGCCCCGCGCTGGCGAACAGCACGATGCCGCCCAGGGCCGAGATCCTGGTCAGGAGCTCCCAGGCATGCGCCTGCTCGGCACCGGCATAGGAGGTCGAGAATACCCGCCGCGGCAGCCCCAGCAGCCCGGCCGCGTGGCCGGTGAAGGAGAAGAGCGCCATCCCGAGAAACCAGAGGTATGGCTGCACCCGGGCGAGGAGCGCGAGCTCCAGTTCCCGTCCGCTCACCTTGGGCACCAGCCAGTAGCAGGCGCCCATGAAGGTGAGCGCGGCGGCACTGCCCACGGTTAGGTGGAAGTGGGCGGTGACCCAGGCCGTGTTGTGCACCACCGAGTTCAGCGCATACGCCGCGTTGATCGACCCGCCGAAGCCGCCCACCATGAACAGGAGGCAAGCCAGCAGCACGCTGGACACCAGCGGATCGCCCCAGGGGAGGGTCCGGATCCAGCCGAAGAGCCCGGTGCCCCCGCGGAGCCGACCCGCCACCTCCAGGGAGGCCACGATGGTGAATGCCGTGATCAGGCTGGGGAACGAGATGATCATGGTGTTGAAGGTGTGGAACAGCTTCCATCCCGCCGGAATTCCCGGATCCTGGAACTGGTGGTGAAACCCGACCGGGGTCGAGAAGATCAGGAAGAGGGTGAAGACCATGCGGCCGAGCGGCTCGGAGAAGAGCTTCCCGCCGGCCTCGCGCGGGAGCACGGTGTACCAGATGGTGTAGGCGGGCAGGATCCAGAAGTACACCAGTGGATGCCCGAAGAACCAGAAGAGCGTCCGCGCCAGCAGCGGGTCGACCCGGTCCATGAGCCCGAGCGACCAGGGAATGAGCTGGAACAGCATCTCGGCCGCCACGCCGAGTGTCGAGAGCAGCCAGAGCATCGCGTTGGCGGTGGTGGCGTGCATGGCCAGGCTGACCGGCCGGCCCGGGTGCGACCGCCTCGCCGTGCGCCACGCCACGACCATGGCCGCGGCCCACACCCAGGAGGCCACCACCAGCAGCGTCAGGCCGATGTAGAACAGCGGATGCGCTTGCAGCGGCGGGTAGAAGGTGTAGAGTACGCTGGCCCGAAAGGCGAAGACGGTGGCGAGGGTCATCACAACGCCGATGACCGCCACCGCGAACGCCCCCCACGCCACCCTCGGCCAGGGCACGGTGCCGTTCTCCTTCTGCGCCACAGCGTACCCGAGGGCCATGATGAAGAAGGTGGTGAAGACCAGCGCCATCAGGAT
>DASSMN010000464.1:0-3807 GCA_035688885.1 Gemmatimonadales bacterium | reverse complement strand
AGCTCGTCGGACGCACCGTCTCCCACTTCCGGATCGTCGAGGCGATCGCGCGGGGCGGCATGGGTGTCGTCTATCGCGCCGAGGACATCCGGCTCGAGCGGCCGGTCGCCCTCAAGGTCCCCTTCGCTGCCCGCTTCTTCGATCCGGCGGCCAAGCAGCGCTTCCGCCAGGAGGCACGGCTGGCCGGGGGCCTGGACCATGCCAACCTCTGCCCCGTGTACGAGACCGGCGAGACCGCCGATGGCGATCTCTTCTACACCATGCCGCTTTATGAGGGCGAGACGCTCAAGGCGCGGCTGGCACGGGAGGACAGGCTGCCCCTGGCCCAGGCGCTGGCGGTGGCGGCCCAGCTGGCGCAGGGCCTGGGGGCGGCGCACCAGGGCGGGATCGTGCACCGCGATCTCAAGCCGGCCAATGTCATGCTGCTGCCCGATGGGGCCGTGAAGATCTTGGACTTCGGGCTGGCCAAGGCCAGCGATCTCACTCTCACCGGCTCGTGGGCCCGACTGGGGACCATCGCCTACATGGCCCCGGAGCAGGTCCAGGGACTCAAGGTCGACGGGCGGGCCGACCTCTGGGCGCTCGGCGTCGTGCTCTACGAGATGCTGACCGGGAGTCGGCCGTTCGGAGGCGGCCACGAGATCGGCGTCGCCCACGCGATTCTGCACCAGCCGGCGCCCCGGGCGTCCGCGCTGCGCGACGACCTTCCCGCCGAGCTGGACGACCTCATCGATACCTGCCTCCGCAAGGACCCCGCCGAGCGCTACTCCTCCGCCGAGGAACTGGCCGACGCCATCGGGAGCATCCGGCCCGACGAGGGCGCACGACTCTCGCGAAGGCTCCGGCGCGCCGGGGTAGTGCTCGCGCGCCACCCGCGATGGCGGACGTCCCTGATCGTGGCCACGGTGATGCTCGTTCTCGCGACCGGGGCGGGGCTGGCGCGTCGCGGGACCACCGCGACGCCGCCCCCGGTCGCGCTCGCGGTGCTCCCCTTCGATCGAGTCGGCGACAGCGCCGTCACCGACTATCTGGCGGTCGGCCTGAGCGACGGGATCGGGACGGATCTCAGGCAGCTGCGTGGCGCGGTCGTGCCCGGGTACATCACCACGGCGGTTTACCGCCAGGCTCCCCGATCTCCCCAGCAGATCGGAGCCGAGCAGAAGGTCGGTGCCGTGCTGCGCGGCAGCGTCCGGCGGCGTGACGACCGGGTGCTGGTAGACGCCCACCTGCTCCGCACCGAGGATGGAAAGCGGCTCTGGGATGGCCGTTACGAGCGGCCGGTGAGCCAGATCCAGGAGATTCAACGCGACGTCGTGCGGGCGACCGCGGCGACCCTGCGGATCCGACAGACGGGGGCGGAGCGAGGCCGGTGGGATCAGCTCGCGACGACCGACCCGGGTGCGTACGACATCTATCTGCAAGGACGCGCGGTCGAGCTGGCAGGACAGCGGAGCAAGGGCTGGTCCCCGATCCCTGACGAGGACGTTCGCCGGGCGGTGGCCTTGTACTCCCGGGCGCGCGACCTCGACCCCGGATTCGCCATGGCTCGCGCCAGGCTGGCGCTGATGCACGCGGCCTCCGCCGGGACGTTCGACACGACCGACGGCCGTCGCGAGCAGGCGCGGGTCGAGGCGGAAGCCGCTCTCCGCCGACTCCCCGGGCTGGCCGAGGCGCGGGAGGCGCTGGCGTCCTACTGGATACTCAAGGGAGATGCGGCGAAAGCCATCGAGGAGCTCGGGCCGGCAGTCGCCGCCTCGCCCAATGATGCAAACCTACGGCTGGCGCTCGGCGGCGCTCTGGAGCAGGCGAGCCGCCTCGACGAGGCCGTCAGCGAGTACGCTCATGCCATGCAGTTGGAGCCCGGTAACCTGGTGGCGGCCATCAACGCGGCGATGGCGTATAACTGGCTGCGACGTCGGGAGGAGGCCATGCAGGCGTTCGATCACGCCATTGCACTGGCTCCCGACAATTACGAGATCCAGATGATCAAGGGAATGGCGTACCTCCGGTGGAAGGGCACCCCGGACACGCTCGCGGCCATCATGGAACGCATACCACCGGAGTGGGACCCTGGCGGAGGGGCGACGTACTCCCGCTACACGGCGCTTTGGACCCAGCGGCGCTACGCCGACGCGCTCGCCGCGCTGGCCCGATCCCGGAGCGAGTTGTTCAGCGATGGCGCGCTGTATGAGCCGTTCCCCCTCCTGCGGGCCCGGCTCTACCAGGCCATGGGCGATCGGAAGATGGCCCGGGCCACCTTCAACGCGGCGCGCACGATGATCGAGGACAGCGTCGCTGCCGATCCGACCGATCCGCGCCGACGGATTCCGCTCGGGCTCGCGTATGCCGGGCTGGGCCGGACTACCGAAGCGGTGCGAGAGGCGCGTCGGGCGCTGGAGCTGGCGCCCACCGCGAAAAACGCGGGCCTCGCCACGGTGGTGATGGGCGGTGCCGCCGAAGTGTTTGCCCAGGTAGGGGATGTCGACGAGGCCCTCGAGCTGCTGGAGCTGCTGTTCTCCATGCCGGCGGGCCGAAACGCGAGCGTACCGTTCCTGCGGGTGTGGCCTGGATTCGACCCGCTTCGAAAGGATCCACGGTTCGAGGAACTGCTGAACCGCTTCGCCGCGACCCGGTGAACCGTCGGATGACGGTTCACCGGGTGCGCGAAGCTCTCACGGTCAGGGCGCCGCACTGGTGAAGTACTCGCTGCCGGGCGCCGGATCGATCTGCCGGTTGGTCGACGCAAACCCACCAGGGCTCCCGACGATCTCGAGACGATTGCCGCTCCCCTGAAGCGCCGAAGCCAGCGGCCCGGACGGTCCCACCGAGTGCCCGTAGTGATTGGAGCGGGAGCCGCTGCCGATCACTCCGCGCATCACCACGTGCAGGGTGTTGCCGTCGCCTGGGGAGAGCGCGTCGTCCGCCGAGAATGCCCCCGCCAGATCGAGGTCGGACACGAAGGGGGCGCCGCCGCACGAGGGCGTCGAGATCTTCGTGCCGAGCAGCCGCAGGTCGGTACTGTTGCCGGTCGTCGGCCCGGCGATAGGCAACGGGAAGAAGCGCCGGCTGCCGACCGCGACGATCCCGTTGGCGAAACCTTCGAGCCGATCCTCCACCGACTGGACCCGGAGCGAGTTCCTGGCGGTCTCGCCGACCGGGAGCGGAACCGGGGGACCGGACCCGCCGAGGAGGTTGAAGCCGGGGTGGATCTCGATGCATGGTTCCGGATACTCATCGCGATAGAGATTGCGGTGGGACTCGATCCACACCTGGGCGTCGTGCACGGCGTCGGGGCGGCTCACGCCGCCGTTGGCGAAGATGCCGCCGCCCACGACGTTGCCGTCCAGCTTGACGGACACCTTTCCCAGCGCGGCGAAGTTGAAGGCGAACACGCCGACACCTCCCGCGGGCGACCGAATCAGTGAGCGGACCATCCCGGCCGAGATCGCGGCGCCCTCGTGCGCGGCGGGTTCGTCTCCGAGGTTCGGGTTGAGGCTGAGGACCACCAGCCCGACGCCAGTCGGCCCTGCCGGCGAGATCCCGTTCGGATTGGGGTTGACGATCTCGGACTCGGTGATGGTCGCCGAGACCCGGTCACCCGGCTCGCGCGAGACCACGGCAACCACGGCACCGGCGCGGTCGGCCAGGTCCACGATCTGCAAGCGGCGGATGGCGGAGCCGTTGCCCAGGGTGACCATGTTGCCGGGCACGTCTGTGCTCATGGTCAGCGTGGTGTGCGCTCCCGCGCCGAAGCCCACGGGCAGGCCGCCGGAGAACTGCATGGTACCCTCTCCTTCGAGGGTCACC
>DASSMN010000098.1:0-4546 GCA_035688885.1 Gemmatimonadales bacterium | reverse complement strand
GCGGCGGCTCCCAGCGCGGCACCGCGGCTTGCCGGCTCGCCGAGATGTGATGCAGGTCCCGGTAACCCTCGGTCCAGTCGCTATGGTTGAAGCTAGGTCTTGCTGGAAGGATGTGCGGTTGTGTCCGTGTTCGTAGATGTCGTCGTCGCTGGCCCGATCCTGTGGCTCGCAGTCCTGGCCGCAGCGTCCTGGGAAGCCCCGCTCACCGTCAGCCCCCCTCCGTTCCGGTCCCTCTCGTTCCGCCGTTCGCCTTCCGAGTTGCTCCTGGTAGCGCTGCTCGACCGTTCGGCCGATCACGGGACCGGCGCGTCGCCGGTCCGCGGTCGCGGCGCCCTCCCACCGGCAGCCTGATCGGCACGACGGATACCGTGCCGCCGCCACCAGGCGGTGGACGGGCTTAACACGTCGGACGCCCTCCGGCCAGTGAGGGCGCCCGCCTCACCGGAGGTTTGGGTATGGTGGAAATTGACCTAGGGATCCCGCTCACGCGCGACACGATCGTCGCGTCGCCGGCGGATCCGAGAGTCACGGAGATGGAGGCCGGTTCGATAGGCGAGGCGGTGGGAGGCGCGGCCGCACTGGGGCTGGCCATCCTGGCATTGATCGGACTGCTCCCGATCACCCTCGCCGCGATCGCCGCGATCGCGCTCGGGTGCGGCATGCTGGTGGGCGGGGCCGCCCTGTCCCGACGCTTTTCGCTCGGCCTGCCGGCGGCCGCCGCTTCGCGCGCGCGGCAGGAGGTGGTAGGCGCGCTCGGCATGCAGGCCATCGCCGGCATCGCCGCCGTCGTGCTCGGCGTGCTCGCTCTGCTTGGAATCCGGCCGCTCCTGCTGCTCAGCATCAGCGCGCTGGTACTCGGGGGCGCGCTCCTCACGGGCGGCGCGGGCGTCGCGCGGCTGGCGCGCTCGTCGCGCTGGCTCAGGGGCGATGGCGAGAGCGTCGCTCCGGCCGCCGGATGGTGGGAGGCCGAGATCGGCGTCGCCGCCGTCGTGCTCGGCATCCTGGCCCTCACCGGGCACGACCCGGCGACGCTGACCATCGTCGCGCTGTTGAGCGTAGGAGCGGCCCTCCTGATCGGTGGATCGCTGCTCACGGCTCGGCTGTTCGGCGCGTTCCGCTGATCGGACGCGCTGCTCGCGCCCGGCGGAGGCCTGCCCTGGCATGCCGCCGGACGCCACTCAAGGGAGGACGTCATGCAAGGAACATTCTACGCCGCGGCCGCCATCGGCGCGCTCATCGCTGTGGGACCGGGCGCCACGCATCCAACGGTCGCGCTTTGCGCACCCTCAGACACCGGCGTCGCCGCGAAGCTGGTTGGAAGGTGGGTCGGCACCCGATTCGATTCCAGCGCCGCGAGCGGGCACAAGTTCACCATGAACTGGAAGCGGGATACGAGCCAGGCGCTCACCGGCATCATCACCATGAACGGCTCGAGCTATCCGGTCCGCGTGGTGTGGAGCTCGGATACCGGGTTTGTCACCGAGTCGGCGCCCCATCAGAGTACCGGGCTCAAGGAGGAGGTCGTGACCCGGACCGTTTCGCACTTCAAGGGCGACTCGCTGTACGGCACCTTCGAGGCGCGTCCGATGAGCTACAAGGGTCAGACCGAGCATGGTCGGTTCAGCGCCCACAAGGGCTGATCCAAAGTGATGGCCCGCGGACCCGGGCCGAGGGTATTGACCTCGGCCCGGGTCCAGCCCGGGTGCCTCCAATGCGCGGACAATGGCCCGCCCGCAGGCGTGCGGTCCAGGAAGCTGAAATGCCGCCACGATCTTCGACATGGGAGACCACTCTCTAGCTTCGCCTCCTGTAGCGAGATATGTTGGTGCACTTCGCCTCTGCTCGAGCTTCGATGACCACTCTGATCGATCGTCTACAGGACGCCCTGGCCGGCCGTTACCGCCTGGAGCGTGAGGTGGGACGTGGCGGCATGGCCACGGTGCACCTCGCGCAGGATCTCAAGCACCGGCGTGCCGTCGCGGTCAAAGTCCTGCACCCTGAGCTTGCGGCCAACGTAGGAGTTGATCGGTTCACGCGCGAAATCGAGATCGCCGCGGCACTCAACCACCCTCACATCCTCACACTCATCGATTCGGGCAGCGCCGACCGGCTGCTCTACTACGTCATGCCGTTCGTGGAGGGCGAGTCGCTGCGCGGACGCCTGATCCGGGAACGGCGGCTCCCCGTCACGGAAGCGGTGGACCTCGCGCGCAAGGTGGCGGGCGCTCTGGCCTACGCCCATTCGCGCGGCGTGGTCCACCGCGACATCAAGCCGGAAAACGTCATGCTGCACCAGGGCGAGCCGATGGTGACCGACTTCGGCATCGCCCGGGCGTTGAGCGGCGAAGGCGAGAGCCTGACCCAGACCGGCATGTCGCTCGGCACGCCGGCGTACATGAGTCCGGAGCAGGCGTCGGGCGAACACGGGATCGACGGCCGGAGCGACATCTACTCGCTGGGCTGCATGCTGTACGAGATGCTCACCGGCGAGCCCCCCTTCACCGGACCCACCGTGCAGGCCGTCATCGTCAAGCGGTTCACGGAGCAGGTGCGGCCGGTGCGGGCGCTCCGTCCGGACGTGCCCGACGAGGTCGAGCGCGCGCTGCTGCGGGCGCTCGCACGGACGCCGGGCGACCGCTTCGCGACCGCGGCTGAGTTTTCGCAGGCGCTCTCGCTCGGGGTCACGCGCACCCCGCCGGAGGGAGCCGCCACCGTGGTCACGGCGCCTCTCCGCGCGGTGCACTCCATCGCGGTACTCCCGTTCGTCGACATGAGCCCGGCCAAGGACCAGGACTACTTCTGCGAGGGCATCGCGGAGGAGATTATCAATGCCCTCACCAAGCTGGATGCCCTGCAGGTCGCGTCGCGCTCGTCCGCGTTCGCGTTCAAGGGCAAGAACCAGGATATCCGTCAGGTGGGCGAGCAGTTGAGCGTGGCCACCGTCATGGAAGGCAGCGTCCGGAAGGCGGGCAACCGGCTCCGGATCACCGCGCAGTTGATCAAGGTCAGCGACGGCTATCACCTCTGGTCCGAGCGCTACGACCGGGACCTCGAGGACGTCTTCGCGGTCCAGGACGAGATCGCGGCCAACATCGTGAAGGCCCTGCGCGTGGTCCTCACGGAGGAACAGCGGCGTGCCATCGAGCGCCCCCACACCGGCAACATCGAGGCCTACGAGTTCTACCTGCGCGGGCGGCAGTTCTTCTACCAGTTCCGCGAGAAAGGGCTGCAGTTCGCGCGCCGCATGTTCAGCCGCGCCATCGAGATCGACCCGAGCTACGCCCGTGCCTATGCCGGCATCGCCGACTGCAGCTCGCAGCTCTACAAGTACTGGGATGCGAGCAGCGCCAACCTGGAACAGGCGGAGTCGGCCAGCCGCAAGGCGCTCGAGCTGGCTCCCGATCTGGCGGAGGCGCACGCCGCTCGGGGCTTCGCGCTCACGCTGGGCGGGCATCACGAGGAGGCCGACCGGGAGTTCGAGACGGCCATCCGGCTCGACCCGAAGCTGTACGAGGGGTACTTCTACTACGCAAACGGACGGTTCGCCGAAGGAAAGCTGGCGGAAGCCGCGCGGCTGTTTGAGCAGGCATCGGCGGTTCGCACCGAGGACTACCAGGCGCCGGCCCTGGCGGCGCTGTGCTATACCGGCCTCGAGCGCCACGCGGAGGCCAAGGCGGCGTATGAAAAGACCGTGCGAGCCGCCGGGCGGCACCTCGAGCTCAACCCGGACGATCCGCGTGCGCATTACCTGGGCGCCTGCGCCTGGTGCCGTTTGGGGGAGGTGGACAAGGGGCTCGACTGGGGCGATCGGGCGCTGGTGCTCGACCCGGACGATGCGGGGGTGCTCTACAACGTCGCCTGTCTCAATGTCTTAGGGGGCAGACCAGAACGCGCGCTGGATCTCCTCGAGCATGCCGTTGAGAACGGCTTCGGTCACAAGGAATGGATCGAGCACGACCCCGATCTCGCATCACTTCACGACGATCCTCGGTACCAGGCCCTGGTCAAGCGGCTCTGAGCCTCGCCCCTCCGGGCCAGGGCCGTTGTCCCCTCCGCAACTGACCTCGGGGCTGGACCCGCGGCTTGTCCAAAGCCCGTCCGCTGGTTAACCTTACGGGCTTATGTTCGACGAGCTGTCTCAGAAACTCAACGACACGCTACAGCGGCTCACCGGCCGCGGTGTCCTGACGGAAGATGCGGTCAAGGAAGGGCTTCGGGAGATCCGCCGAGTCCTTCTGGAGGCCGACGTCAGCTTCGACCTGACCCGCGAGTTTCTCGAGCGGGTCCAGGCCAAGGCGGTCGGGGTCACCGCGCTCAAGGACGTTCGGGCCGGGCATCAGCTGGTCAAGATCGTCTATGACGAGCTGGTGGCGCTGCTGGGCGAGAAGCAGGCGCCGCTCGCCTTTGCCACGGTGCCGCCGACCGTCATCCTGCTGGTCGGGCTGCAGGGCTCGGGCAAGACCACTACCGCTGGCAAGCTGGCGCGGCGGCTCAAGCAGGAGCAGAAGGCCCCGTTCCTGGTCGCGGCCGACGTGTACCGGCCCGC
>DASSMN010000207.1:0-2537 GCA_035688885.1 Gemmatimonadales bacterium | reverse complement strand
CAGCAGGAAGGCGGAAATCCCGAGGAAGATCAGGGGCATGGCGGTGGCGAAGCTCTGGAGCTGCTCGAGCTCGCCGCTCACCACGTAGTTGGACGGCTGCCGGCTCCGGTCCACGGCCCCGAGTCCGCCGTAGGGCTCGAGCACGCGGTCGAGCTCGGCCGTCACCGCCGCGGCCGACGCGCCGGGCTCCAGGCGCACCACGACGTCGTTGAAGGCTCCCTTCATGTCGAGCGCGGGGGCCACCGCGTCGCGTGTCATCCAGATCACCGCCGCGCGCTCCTCGTCGAAGGTCACGGCGCCCGGCTGCATCGGATAGATGAACTCGGGGGCGTTGGCGAGCCCCACGATCCGGAGCACCGAGCGCACGCCCTTGATCACCACCGGGAGGGTGTCGCCCGGGGCGATGTGATGGCCCACGGCGAACCGCTCGAGCAGCAATGCCTCGTTGGCCCGGCCGGGCTCGGGCAGGCGGCCTCGCTCGAGCCGCAGGTCGTTGAGCGGGGCGACCCCGTCGGACGGAATCGTCACCAGGCTGGCGGTGGGCGGCTGGGGATCGCCCTCGAACGGAATCCGGACGTAGTCGAGCACCCGGGTATACGCCCGGGCCACGCCGGGCAGGGTCTCCAGGCGCGGCTGGAGCGCGTCCGGCGCGCGACGCAGGTGAGCGAAGACATCGCCGAAGCGGTAGCGGTCGTAGTACGCCGTGCAGGACCGCATCAGCGACGTGTAGGTGCCGCGCATGCCCACGAACGCGCTGATCCCGCACGCCACCACCAGCGCGACGGTCAGGACCTGTCCCTTGAGGTGCCACAGGTCGCGCAGCAACTTCCGCTCGAGCGCCCTCACCAGCGGATCTCCGCGGCGCGCGCGGGGTGCGGATTCCGGTCCTCGCGCGCGATCCGGCCGTCGGCCAGCGTGATGACGCGGTCCGCCATCCGGGCGATGGGAATGTTGTGGGTGATGACGGCGGTGGTGGTACCCAGCTCGTGATTCACCCGCTGCAGCGTGGTGAGGACCAGGCGGCCGGTCTGGAAATCAAGCGCACCGGTCGGCTCGTCGCACAGCAGCAGCGCCGGGTTCTTCGCCACGGCCCGCGCGATCGCAACGCGCTGCTGCTCGCCGCCCGAGAGCTGGGCCGGGAAATGGTCGAGCCGGTCGCCAAGGCCCACCAGGCTCAGCACGTCCTCGGCCGCGAACGGCCGCGGGACGATGTCGGTGACGAGCGCGACGTTCTCACGCGCCGTGAGGCTCGGGATCAGGTTGTAGAACTGGAACACGAAGCCCACGTGCTCGCGGCGGTACTCGGTGAGATCCCGCTCGTCGGCAGCGCTCAGATCCAGCGCGCCGTAATGCACCGTTCCCGATGTGGGGACGTCCAGCCCGCCCAGGATGTTGAGCAGCGTCGACTTGCCGCTGCCCGAGGGGCCCAGCAACACCACCAGCTCGCCCTGGCGGAGCTCGAGGTCCACCCCGCGAAGCGCCTGCACCTCCACCTGCCCCATGTGGTACACCTTGGTCAGGGCGGAAGCCGACAGCACGGCGGGCGGCCTTCGGAGAGCGGGCGCAGCGGTCATGCGACACAGTCTGCTCGACCGGGTATGAAGGGAACATGAGAGCGGCCCGAATCACCGTTCGTGAAGAAGTCTTCACACGACATTCAAGCCCGGTTGCCCTCTCAATGCGAGCTTGGGAGCATGGGTTTGCTGCTCCGGTCCAGCATGGCTGACACCGTCCCTCGATCGCCCCCTGCTCCAGGCGAGCGCGACACGCCGTGGCACGCCTGTGCTCCCGAGGACGTGCTCCAGCGCCTCGGATCCCAGTCGGACGGGTTGTCCGAAGCGGTCGCGGCCGAGCGGCTCAAGGCCGTCGGCGCCAATGTCTTCCGAGCGGCCCGCGCGGTGTCCGGCTGGACCATCCTCCTCACCCAGTTACGCAGCGCCCTGGTGGTGCTGCTGCTCGCGGCCGCGGCGATCGCGGCGGCGACCGGCGACCCCGCGGACGCGGTGGCCATCGGCGCGGTGCTGGTGCTCAACGTGGCCATCGGCTTCGCGACCGAACTCCGGGCCCACCGGGCGATGGAGGCGCTGGTGCGGCTCGACGTGCCGATGGCGCGGGTGGTGCGCGGCGGACGGTCACGCGCCCTCGACGCGCGGGAGCTGGTTCCGGGCGACATCGTCCTGCTGGAGGCCGGGCAAACGGTGCCCGCCGACGCCTGTCTGCTGGAATCCGCCGAGCTCACCACCGTCGAGGCCACCCTCACCGGCGAGCCGGAAGCCATTCCCAAGCGGGCCGACGCCCTCACCCGGATCGACGCGCCCCTGGCGGAGCGTCCCACGATGGTCTACAAGACGACCAGTGTGGCCACCGGCACCGGGCGCGCCGTCGTGGTGGCGACCGGCATGGCGACCGAGGTGGGCCGGATCGGCGAGCTGGTGGGTCGCGTGGTCAAGGCGCCGACCCCGCTCGAGCGGCGGCTCGACGCGCTAGGCCGCCGGCTGGCGCTGCTCGCGGTCGTGGTCGCCGTCGTCGTGGTGCTG
>DASSMN010000437.1:0-3268 GCA_035688885.1 Gemmatimonadales bacterium | reverse complement strand
AATCGCGAGAGGCACAAGAATGGCCCGACCCGGTCGCCATACTGCGCGACCGGGTCGGGCCATCCGTCAACGGGTCACGCCGTCAACGGATAATGGTCGGCTGAGCCTGTGTTAGCGGCCCGCGGCCAACCGGTTGAGCCGAGCCTCCGCGATCTCGGTCAGCTTGTGATCCGCGGCCTTCTCCTCCTCGAGCGTCTGCTCGAGCACCGCGGCGCAGTCATCACGGCCCAGCTCGCGGGCCCAGGCGATGAGCGTGCCGTACCGGGCGATCTCGTAGTGCTCCACCGCCTGTGCTGCCGCGGCCGCTGCCGCGTCGAGCACGTCCGAGTCCTTGGCGTCGCCCAAAATGTCGTTGGCTTCGTTGATGATGCCGTCGATCGCCGGGCAGGTTACGGCCTTGGCCTGCTCGCCGTGCATGCGGAAGACCTGCTCCACGCGGGTCACATGATTCCGGGTCTGCTCCAGATGGTCCTGGAATCCCTGCTTGAGCTCCGGACTGGTGACCTTCGAGATCATCTTGGGAAGGGCCTTCGTGATCTGCTGCTCGGCATAGTAAATGTCCTGCAACGTGTGGACGAACAGATCGTCCAGCGTCTTGATCGGCTTGGTAAGCAAACCCATGATCAACCCCTTCGGCTGCGGTCGGCGCCCGCCTCGGTGCGGCGGACGCATGAATTCTGAGACGGTACTCTGGGGCATCGCGCGGGCCGCCTCCGTGACCCCCCTCACTGCGGTACGACGATTCCGAGGCGGACGGCAACCTCGTCGCCTGTGCCGATTTCGGCCTTGCGGGTGAGCGTACACTCAACTCGTGAGTCAGCTAGGAAGCCTGGCGCCCGACGGCCCGTTGCCCGAGACCTCGGCGAGCCGGCGTTGGAGGAAGCGGCGCTCGGGTTCCTGGCGGGCCAGCGAGAGCGCGCGGCGGTAGGCGTCGGCGGCCTCGCGAGGGCGGCCGAGCCGACGACAGAGATCGGCGCGGGCGGAATGGGCCAGGTGGTAGTCGGCGAGGTCGCCCCGCTCGAGGATGGCGTCGATCAACGCCAGTCCGGCCGCCGGCCCATCGCGCATCGCGACCGCCGCCGCGCGATTCAGCTCGATCACCGGCGATGGCTCGATCTCCAGCAGCAGGTCGTACAACCCGACGATCTGAGGCCAGTCGGTGGCGGCGGGATCGGACGCGTCCCCGTGCACGGCGGCAATCGCGGACTGGATGGCGTAGGGCCCCGGCCGGCGCGAGGCCAGCGCTCGCCGCACCAGCGCCGTTCCCTCCTCCATGAGGCCTCGGTCCCAGCGGGAACGATCCTGCTCCGAGAGCAAGATCAACTCGCCTTCGGGAGAGGTCCGCGCCGCCCGCCGCGATTCGTGCAGCAGCATGAGGGCCAGGAGGCCGACCGCTTCGGGCTCGGGTGGCGGGGGCAGCAACTCGAGCAGCAGTCGTCCCAGCCGGATCGCTTCGGCCGAGAGATCGTGCCGCGTGAGCGACGCGCCCGAGGACGCCGAATAGCCTTCGTTGAAGACCAGGTAGATGACCGGGAGCACGCTCTCGAGCCGGTCGGCCAGGTCGGCTCGGGCGGGGACCTGATACGGGATGCGAGCGTCCCGGATCTTGGCCTTCGCGCGCACGATCCGCTGGGCGACGGTGGGCGGGGACGTCAGGAATGCCCGGGCAATCTCTTCGGTCGTGAGGCCGCAGACCTCGCGCAGCGTGAGCGCGACCCGCGCATCGGGCGGGAGCGCCGGGTGACAGCAGGTGAAGATGAGGCGGAGTCGATCGTCCGTCACCGTCTCATCGTCAGGGTCTTCGGCATCCCGCTCGAGCCGCCGGGCCAGCTCACCCTGCGAGGCATCGAATCGCGCTCGGCGGCGGAGGGCGTCGATCGCCTTGAAGCGGCCGGTGGAGACCAGCCAGGCGCGGGGATTGGCGGGCAGGCCGTCGCGCGGCCAGCGCTCGAGCGCGGCCATGAACGCATCGTGCAGCGCCTCTTCGGCGCGCTCGAAGTCGCCCAGCAGGCGGATCAGCGTGGCAAGCACGCGCCGCGAATCCGCGCGATAGATGGCGTCGACCGCGGCGCGAACTGCCTCGCTGGAAGCGTCGGCGGACATTGCGGCGAGAGTGAGGCTGAGCCGCGCCCCCACGCGGGGGTCAGGCTCCGCGGCAGGGCAGGCGGTGACCGCGCCTACTGGTTGCCGAAATCCACCACCGGCCGAACCTCGATGCTGCCAAGCCGGACCGAGGGGATCCGCGCCGCCACCTGGATGGCCTCGTTCAGGTCCTTGGCCTCGATCAGGTAGAAACCGCCCAGCTGCTCCTTGGTTTCCGCGAACGGACCGTCGGTGGTGCTGAGCTTGCCGTTCCGCAACCGTACGGTGGTGGCGGTCTGGACCGGCTGCAGCGCCTCGCCGTGGATCATGTGGCCGCTCTTCCGGATGTCATCGGTGAAGGCGAAGTACTCCCCCATGAACTTGTCGGACTCAGTCTGGGGCATGCCCGCGAGCTTCTTCTCGTCGTCGTAGATCAGGCAGAGGTATTTCATGGCTTCCTCGGAGTTGAGGGGACCAACCGTGGATGCCACATAGTCGAACGGGGGAGGCCGGTTTCGACAGGCGCACACAGCTGGGCGGACTCGGGTTGCAGCTTCTGCTATAAGACGATACGGGCGATGCGCTTGCACAGCCGACGGGGCCCGGCCGGCTTCAGGGCGCGGCGATTCCCCGTCGCCGGTCAGCCGCCCTGACTGCGCCGATAGACCAGCTCCGCACTCACCACGTCCTCGACCGCGACGCCCACCGACTTGAACAGCGTGATGTCCTCGGCCGACTCCCGCCCCGGCCGCGTACCGGCGACCGCCTCCCCCAGCTCGGCGAAGGGCTCGCCCGCGGCGAGAACGTCACCTGATTCGCGAACGGCGGCGGCGCGCGAATCGACGTAGAGCCTCGCGCGCCGCACCAGGTCGTCGTCCAGCTCGCGCCAGTCCGGGCGGCACGCGCCGACGGCGTTCACGTGCGCGCCCCGCGCCACCCACTCGCCGCGTAGCACCGGCGTTCGCGAGGAGGTGGCGACCACGATCACGTCGGCGCCGCGAGCCGCCGCCTCGGCGGTGTCGACCGCCCGCGCCCCGTGACGGGCGGCAAACGCGCTCGCATGGCGCGGGCTCCACACGCGCACTTCGCGGAACTCCCGAACCAGGCGCAGCGCCTCCAGGTGACTCGCGGCCTGCACCCCGGAGCCCAGCAGCGCCAGCACGGCCGTGTCCCGACGCGCCAGGAG
>DASSMN010000131.1:0-2262 GCA_035688885.1 Gemmatimonadales bacterium | reverse complement strand
GTGCTCTTCCGCGAAGTGTTGAGCAGCGGCATCTGGGCGGTCCAGGGCGAGTGGGCGGACCACGGCTGGAGCGCGCGGCTCGAGGGTTTCGCCGGCCGGGGCGATCGCGGCGCCTCGCTCGACCTCTCGCGCGAGCTCAAGCGCGCGGGCGACCTGAGCTACGGCATCTCCCTCCATGTCGACGCCGATCGCAGCGAATGGCTGCCCGAGGGCGAGAGTCCGCTGCTGGCCGACCGCACCGCCTGGCGCGCGGGCATCGGGCCGAGCCTCATGCTCCGGGGCGTGACGGCCAGCTCGCAGCTCGGCATTTACAGCGACGGCGCGCAGACGCTGCAGGTGGTGAGCACCCGGGTTCGGATCAACGGCAACCTGACCGAGGTGCGCCTGCCCGTGAGCCTGACCGCGGAGAAGACGTTCGCGTTCGGTGGCGGGGCCATCGTCAGCCGCCGGCGGGATGCGCTCGAGCGCCTGGTCGCCAGCGTTCACCTGGTGGACGACCTGGCGCTCAATGTCGGCCTAGCCACCCACCGGAGCGCCTGGCCCAACGACACCCCCAGCAGCGACTTCCGCGCGAGCGAGACGCTCTTCACACTCGGGGGCCAGTACACCGTGACCTGGTAGGGCGGCGACCGCCGCCCCCGGGCCTTCCTAGACCTGCACGCTCCGCAGCCAAGCTTCCGCAACCTGCGCCCTCTGTTCGTCGTAGGGAACACAACTTTTTCCGAGAGTTGCTATGCGACATGCGGTTTCCCTCGCCGTGGCGGGCGCTCTGCTGGCTGCCGCTCCGCTCGCGCCGGCTATGTTGTCCGCCCAAGCCCCCCCGCTGGTGCTGCCCAAGCAGAGCCCGCGCGCTTCGCTCAGCCAGACAGTCGGCCTCACCACGCTCACGCTGACGTATGACCGGCCCTCGGTGAACGGGCGCAGGATCTGGGGCGCCCTCGTTCCCTACGACTCGGTGTGGCGCGCCGGGGCCAACGAGAACACGGTGCTGGAGGTGACCTCGCCGGTGCGGATCGGCGGCCAGAGCCTGGACGCCGGACGATACGGGCTGCACATGATCCCCACGCGCGGCGACTGGACCATCATTCTGAGCCGTCAGGCCAATGCCTGGGGCAGCTTCAGCTACGATCCGAAAGAGGACGCGCTCCGATTCCCCGCCACGCCGTCGGCGGACGGCATGCACGAGCGGCTCACCTACACCTTCGACGATCCGACCGATAGCTCGGTGGTCCTGACGCTCCGGTGGGAGAAGCTGGCGGTGCCGATCACGCTCGGCATCGACACCAAGGCAGTCGTGGTCGACAGCCTTCGCGAACAGCTCCGCGGGCTGGGTCGATTCTTCTGGCAGCCGTGGAGCCAGGCGGCGGCGTGGTGCGCGGCGAACGGCACCAACCTGGAAGAGGCCAGCGCATGGGCGGATCGCTCGATCGCGCTCAACGAGAACTTCACCAACCTGCGCGTCAAGGCGGCCCTGCTGGGTCAGCGGGGCGACGCGGCGGGGGCGGCGGCGGCGGCGCAACGGTCGCTGGCGATCGCCACCGAGGCCGAGGTCAATACCTACGGGTATCTGTTGATGGGGCAGGGCAAGGTGGACTCGGCGCTCGTCATCTTCCGCAAGAACGTCAAGGACCACCCGAAGTCCTGGAACACATACGACAGCCTGGCGGAAGCGTACGCAAAGAAAGGCGAGAAGAAGCTGGCGATCGAGAACTACTCCAAGGCCCTCGCCATGGTCACCGATCCCGAGCAGAAGCAGCGTATCAACGGCGCGCTGGCGAGCCTGCGCTAGCCGGCGAAGGCCGGCCAGCGCGGCTGCTCATTCAGCTCTTGTGGCTCAGCGAATAGACGTACGCCGCCGCCGCCTTGACCTGGTCGTCGGTGAGCGAGGCACCGCCCTTGGGAGGCATCGGGGCCGGGTGCTGCTTGGGCTGCGGCACGCCGTTGGTGATCGTCTTCACGATGAAATCGTAGCTGCCGTCGCCGTTCAGCCATTCAGAGTCGGTCAAGTTGGGCGCGACCGCCGTGCCCTTGGCGTCCTGACCATGGCAGGCCGTGCAGGTACCGCCGGCCACCTGGCCGTGGAAGATGCTGTCGCCTAGCGCGATCTGCTGCGGTGATTGGGCGCCCCCGGCCTTTGGAGTCGCAGCCGCCGGCTTCGCCGCAGGCTTGGGGGCGGCTGCCGATTTCCCGGCGGTATCGGTCTTCGCGCTTTGGGCCTTCGCGGTGTCGCCACCGGGCTGCGGAGCCGCCGCACTGCTCTCC
>DASSMN010000182.1:0-3759 GCA_035688885.1 Gemmatimonadales bacterium | reverse complement strand
CGGGCCGCATGCGCGTTCTGCTCGCTGTGATCTGCCTCCTCAGCCTCGCCACGTCGGCCTCCGCCGAGTGCGCGTGGGTGCGATGGCATCACAGTGATCGGTTGCGGTTCGAACTACTCGGGGCCTCCGCGACGATGGCCGAGTGTGTCAAGGAGCTTGACCGTAAGGAGCTCCGTGAGGGCGCAGCTGCCACCAGGTCGAGCAGCCCCGTCCTCTACATCTTGGAGGATAGGACTTCTACGTCAGAGATGTGCCTCCCCGACATGGTGGGCCCGCGCGGGCCGAAGGGGAAGTGAGAGGCAGTTCTCGGCCGTGCACCCCGGCTGGGCAATTGTTGCCGGGTACGGCGCCGCCAGCCCCGAGTCCCCGCACGCAACCCCACGGCCACTCGTCAGGGTACGGCGAAATGCGTAACCTTGCAGACAGAACCTTGTTTCCGGGCCGGAGACGAGTACACTCCGCCAGGGAGGAGGCCCCGTGCGACTACCCCCCGATCGCTTCGACTACTCGCCCTTGCCCACCCGCAAGCCCTGGAAGCTGCCCAAGGGGGCCCGCATCGCGGTGTGGACCATCGTCAACGTCGAGGAGTGGGACATCGAGAAGGCGATGGCGCGGCAGTACTTGACCACCCCCCAGGGGGTGGCGGTCGTGCCCGACGTGCCCAACTGGGCCTGGCACGACTACGGGATGCGGGTGGGGTTCTGGCGGCTGCTGGACGCGCTCGCCAAGCGGAAGATCCGCGCCACCACCGCCATCAACGCCCACGTGGTCGAATCCTACCAGCCGGTGGCCCGCGCCATGCAGGACGCCGGGTGGGAGTTCATGGCCCACGGCGTCGTCCAGGGAGCGATGCACCTGCTCCCCGACCAGCGCAAGGCCATCCGCCAGGCGGTCGAGCTGCTGGAGAAGTTCACCGGCAAGAAGCCCAAGGGCTGGCTCGGCCCCGGCCTCACCGAGACGTGGGAGACGCTCGACTATCTCCGCGCCGAGGGCATCGAGTACGTCTCCGACTGGGTCAACGACGACCAGCACTACGATATCCGCACCACCGCGGGGCCGCTCGTCTCCGTTCCCTACACGGTCGAGTGCAACGACATCCCGATGATGGTGATCCAACACCACACCTCGGCGGAGTGGCTGCAGCGCTGCAAGGACCAGTTCGACCGGCTCTACGCCGAGGGGGCGAAGAGCCCGCGGGTGATGGCGCTGGCGGTGCATCCGTACATCTCGGGCGTCCCGCACCGCATCAAGTACTTCGAGGCGGTGTACGACTACATGCGGAAGAAGCCCGGCGTGTGGATGACCACCGGCGAGGAGATCTACGAGTGGTACAAGCAGTCGCGCCGGTGATCGCGCGGCGGCGGACGACTGCCGGTCTGCTCGCGCTCGGCCTGCTCGCCGCGGCCCTGCCCGGCGGCGCGGCAGCGCAGGGCGGCCCCAAGCTCAAGGTGCCGCCCGGCTTCACCATCGACGTGTTCGCCGACAAGGTGGGCAGCGTCCGCTTCATGGCCGTCGACCCCGCGGGCACGCTGCTGGTGTCCGATTCCTCCGCCGGCCGCGTGCTGGCCCTGCCGGACAAGAACGGAGACGGCCGAGCCGACGGCGTGCAGACCGTGGTGACCGGGCTCGACCAGCCGCACGGCCTGGCCTTCCGCGAGGGCGCGCTCTACGTCGCGGAGACCTCTCGCGTGCAGCGCTTCGCCTACAACCCCGCCACCATGAAGGCCACGCAGCCCACCCTGCTGACGCGCCTGCCCTCGGGCGGCGGGCACTGGACGCGCACCGTCGTCTTCGGGCCCGACGGGCTCATGTACGTCTCGGTGGGCTCGTCCTGCAACGTCTGCCGCGAGAGCGACCCACGCCGCGCGGCGGTGCTGCGGTTCAACGCGGACGGCTCCGGCGAGCAGATCTTCGCCTCCGGGATGCGCAACGCGGTGGGCCTGGCCTTCCACCCGACGAGCGGCGCGCTCTGGGCCACCGTGAACGAGCGCGACTGGCGCGGCGACGACGTGCCGCCCGACTACGTGACCGAGGTGCGCGAGAGCACCTTCCACGGGTGGCCCGACTGCATGGTGGTGCGCGGCCGCATGATCGTCGACACCGCCTTCGCGAAGGGCGCCACGTGCGACAAGGTGACGCCGCCGACCGTGGAGCTCCAGGCGCACTCCGCGCCGATCGGGCTCGCGTTCTACACCGGCACCCGGTTCCCGCAGGACTACCGCGGCAGCCTCTTCGTTGCCTACCGCGGCTCGTGGAACCGCACGCTGCCGACCGGCTACAAGATCGTGCGCATCCCCTTCCGCGACGGCCAGCCCGCGGGCGCGCCGGAGGACTTCGCCACCGGCTGGCTCGAGGGCACCTCGTCGTGGGGCCGCCCGGTCGACCTGGTGATGGGGCGCGACGGGGCGCTCTATCTCTCCGACCAGGGCGCGGGCCGCATCTACCGCATCGTCTACCGGCCCTGACCCAGCGAGATCGTTCATGACCCACATCGATCTGTCGCCGCCCCCGCACGCCCGAGGCGCGGCGGCGCCCGGCGCGAACCTGCGCTGGGCCATGCTGCTCGTGATCTTTCTCACCCGCACGTCGATGGGCTTCCAGTTCCAGTCGATCGCCGCGCTCACCTCGTTCCTGGTGCCCGCCTTCGCCCTGAGCTACGCGGAGGTGGGACTGCTCATGGGCCTCTTCATGCTGCCGGGCGTGGTCATCGCGGTGCCGGGCGGCCTGCTCGGCCAGCGCTTCGGCAGCCTGCGCGTGGTGGTGGTGGGGCTCGGCCTCATGATCGTGGGCGGCATGATCGTGTCCTACAGCGCGGGGCTTCACACCGCGGCCTTCGGCCGCGCCATCGGCGGCGTGGGCGGCGTGCTGGTGAACATCATGCTGGCGCGCATGGTGGCCGACTGGTTCCGCGAGCGCGAGCTGCAGACCGCGATGGGCCTGATGCTCTCGGCATGGCCCTTCGGCATGGCGCTCGCGCTCGTCATCCTGGGCCCGCTCGCCGCGGCCACCTCGTGGCGCATCGCGGAGTACGTCACGGTCGCCGCCGCGGGCCTGGCGCTGGCCCTGATCGCTCTCGCCTACAGGGACGCGCCCGCCGAGCGGGGCGCCCCGGCCGCCGCCGCGACCGAGCCGGCCCGGTTCCACCTGGGCGTGCCCGGGCGCGTGTGGGCCCTGGCGGTCAGCGCCGGCATCGGCTGGGCCGTGCTGAACGCCAGCGTGATCGTGGTGGCGAGCTTCGCGCCCAGCTTCCTCATGTCGCGCGGGGCGTCGGTGGCCGAGGCCGGCGGCATCACCGGGCTGGCGCTCTGGATCAGCATCCTCTCGGTGCCGCTGGGCGGCCTGGTGGCGGACCGGCTCAAGCGGCCTCGCCTGCTGGTCGTCGCGGGCTGCGTGGCCACCGCCATCACCATCGCGTGCGCGGCGCGCGCGCCCTGGCCCGCGCTCTGGCTGGTGGCGAGCGGCATCCTGCTCGGCCTGCCGCCCGGCATCATGATGGCGCTGCTGCCGCGCGCGGTGCGGCCCGAGCACCTGGCCACCGCGCTCGGCGTGTTCTACGCGCTCTTCTATCTCGGCATGGCCGTGTCGCAGACGGTGGCCGGCTACCTGCGCGACGTCACCGGGGACGCGGCGATGCCCTTACTGTTCGCGTCGGGGCTCATGCTCGTCACCATCGCCGCCGTCGCCGTGTTCTGGCGCATCGAGGCTCGCCCGGCCGCCGGTGTAGACTGATTCGCATGCACGAGCCGGGCGACGTCCTCC
>DASSMN010000145.1:0-2418 GCA_035688885.1 Gemmatimonadales bacterium | reverse complement strand
GCATGAGCGTCGTCGCGAGCGATCAGACCCACCGCATCCGCCTCGCGTTCAGCGGCGGCACGGTGAAGTTCTCCGTACAGACGCCGGACCTGGGGGAAGCGCAGGACGAGCTCCCGGTCACCTACGAAGGCGAGCCCCTCGAGATCGGGTTCAACGCGACGTACCTGCTCGAGATCCTCAAGTACATGCCGACCGACGAAGTGCGCTTCACGTTCAAGGCCCCGGAGCGGGCGGCGACGATCGAGCCCGTGGGATGGAACGACCCGGCGAGTTACCTGGCCCTCGTCATGCCCCTGCGCCTGGTGGACTGAGCGGTCGTATCGCGCGTGCTGTCGGGCAATGTATCGGACGGCGCCAGGGTGTCCGGCGGCATGCTCTCCACCGGCACCGTCAGCGTATCCCGCATGAGCGTATCGAGCACCGGGGGGACGATGGGCGGGAGGAAGGGCGGCACCGGGACCGTGTCCAGCTCTTCTTCGGGGGGGATGTAGACGTCCACGCCGTGGTAGCGGGCGAGGATCAGGTCGCGGCGGTGCAGCATGCGGCCCGAGCGGTACGCGGGGTTGGAGGACAAGGGGAACGGGAGCGTCGCGGCGAGCGCCGCCGCCTGGGATTCGCTCAGTTGCGCCGGCATGACGCCGAAGTACTGCGTGCTCGCCGCGGGCACGCCCCACAGGCCCGGGCCGAGCTCCACCAGGTTCAGGTACAGCTCGAGAATCCTGTCCTTCGAGAGCATCCACTCGAGGCGCAGCGCGGTCAGCGCCTCCTTCACCTTGCGCAGCGGGTTGCGCGAGGGTGAGAGATAGAGGTTCTTCGCCAGCTGCTGGGTGATGGTGCTGGCGCCCCGCAGCCGGTCACGCCGCCTCCAGATGGTCCGCACGGTCGTTCCGAAACCCGCCTGCTGGTCCAGCCCGAGCGCATCCCGTATCTCCTCGAAGTCGAGGCCATGATGCGTGTGGAAGCGCGAATCCTCTCCGATGATCACCATGCGCTGCAGGACGGACGGAAACTGTTCGAGGGGCACGGGCCGATAGCTGACGGGAGCGCCGCGACGGCGCATCATGGCGGTCTCCACGGGCCAATGGTCGCCCCACCACACCGGCGGCGGCCACACGCCAACGAGCCACCCGAGCGCGGCGATCAGCAACCCCCAAGCGATCCGCCGCCCGACCCTCCGGTTGCCGCCGTTGGCCATGTCTTGAAGGACCCTAGTTGCCCCGTCGGCCGCTGGCCGTGCGGGTTGCGACGCCGTAGGCGCTGAGCACGTTCTGTTGGGCGCCCCCGCCCGGGGATGAGCCCACCAGCCCGAGCTCGTTGGCGCTGCCGAACGCGATCCCGAACACCAGCATCTGACGATGCAGCGATCGATCCGTATCTGCCCGGAACAAGAAAGAAACGGAGCGAGCCGGCAGCACCGCGCGAGCCTCGAACGCAAATCCCAGGACCGTCGACGAGATCGCCTCGGCCTGCGCCGTGAGCGCCAGCCGGTTCGCCAGCGGGCGGACGGTGAGCGCGGGGACATACGTGGGCTCGAGCGTCACGCCGCGGACGGTAGGTTTGCCGACGTTGCGCACGACGCCGCCGACCGTCAACTCCGGCCGCCAATCATACAGGATCCCGAAGTCCCATCCGGTTCCGCTCGTCGCCCCGCGGTACAGCGCCAGTGCCGCACCGAAGGTGAAGCTCCGCGCGGCGCCGCCCAATCCGAAGCGGTAGGTGTGACCGTGGATGCCGTTCGCGAAATTGTCGCGCTGGTAGCCGAAAGCGAGGCCCCGGGCGTTGAATCCGGCGCTGACCTGAGCCAGGCGGCCGCCGGAGCCCGGCGCGCGGACCGTGAGGTCGAGCAACACGGCCGCCTCCGGTCGGGCGGCGAGGCCCCCCGGATTCACCCAGAGCGCGCGCACGTCGCCGACGTCGGTCGCAGGCAGATACGTGGTGGCCCGATTCGGCGCCACCTGCGCACGGGCGGCGTCGCGCATGGCGCCGCCGATGGCGAGCGCCAGGCCCACGCCGAGGACGCGCCGCGTCACCGCGGGAGCACGGTGACGGTGGTATGCGCCAGCTGGCGTCGCGGGATGGAGATGCCCTGCACGCTCAGGTCGATGGTCAGGGTGCTCGAGTCGCGCACTTCCCCGCCGACGTAGCGGCCGTCAGTCGAAAGGAACTGCACGCCGGTCCCCACGCCCGAGCCGCTCAAGGTGAAAGGAGAGCCGCCCTGATCTCCGGAACCGTTGAACTGGTAGGTCGCCGTGGTCTCCAGCCGCAAGGCACGAATCCCGTCGCGATCCTCCCAGGTAGTGGCGGCGCGGTGATTCTCGGAACGCGTGGTGAGCGCCGTGCCCCCCGAGCAGGTGGCTGGGTCGACGGCCTTGGTCGAGTCGGTCCAGGCCGTCTGAGGTATGACACCGCCAGCCGGCA
>DASSMN010000165.1:0-3512 GCA_035688885.1 Gemmatimonadales bacterium | reverse complement strand
GGAGTACCTCAACCAGCTGAACGAGACGCTGCTGACCAGGCTCAAGGTGGGCGGCGACCTGTTCGTGAGCAACGCGGTGCTCGACGGCCGCTTCGCGCTCAGGGCCTGCATCGTGAACTTCCGCACCACCGAAGCCGACGTCGCGGCGATTCCCGACATCGTGGCCGCCGCCGGCCGAGCGGTGGACGCCGAGCTTCGGCCGGGGAGGAACGATTAGAACCGACGTCATCTATCGAGCCGCGCTGCTCCTCGTGTGCTCGAACATCTTCATGACGTTTGCGTGGTACGCCCATCTCCAGAACCTGGCCGACCGGCCCTGGTACGTCGCCGCGGTGGCGAGCTGGGGCATCGCGCTGTTCGAGTACCTGCTGCAGGTGCCGGCCAACCGCATCGGCTACACGGCGCTGTCGCTGGCCCAGCTCAAGATCCTGCAGGAGGTGATCACCCTGGTGGTGTTCGTGCCGTTCGCGGTGCTCTACATGCGGCAGCCCGTGAAGCTCGACTACCTGTGGGCCGGGCTGTGCATCATGGGCGCGGTGTACTTCGTGTTCCGCTCGCACGGGACGCCATGACGGCGCTCCACCTGGCGACCGTGCTGGCTGTCGGCGCCGTGCTGGCGCCGTTCACGGTCGAGAGAGTCACCGCGCAGCAGGCGACGGAACGGGCGCGCGATGTGGGCGTGCCGCTGGACGGCACACCCGGCCCGCTCGACGCGATCACCGACGTGCGGGGGGTGACCGTGGGCCACGCGACGATCATCCGTGGCGAGGGCCGGCTGACGCCCGGCAAGGGGCCGGTGCGGACCGGTGTCACCGCCATCTTTCCGCGCGGTCGCGACGACCTGGCACCGGTGTTCGCGGGCTGGTTCAGTCTGAACGGCAACGGCGAGATGACCGGCACCGCCTGGATCGAGGACTACGGGCAGCTGTTCTATCCCATCGCCATCACCAACACCAACAGCGTCGGCACGGTGCGCGACGCGCTCATCGAGTGGGGCGCTACCCGGCTGCCCGATGCGCTGCATTGCTGTCTGCCGGTCGTGGCCGAGACCTGGGACGGCGACCTGAGCGACATCTTCGGCTTTCACGTGGGCAAGTCGCACGTCTACGAGGCGATCGCCAACGCGAAGAGCGGGCCGGTGGCGGAAGGCAATGTCGGCGGCGGGACCGGCATGCAGTGCCTGGGGTTCAAGGGCGGTATCGGCACGGCGAGCCGGCGCCTGTCCGACCAGGCCGGCGGCTTCACCGTGGGGGCGCTGGTGCAATGCAACTTCGGCCTGCGGCGCCAGCTCCGGATTGCGGGGGTGCCGGTGGGGCAGGAGCTCAAGGTCGAAGAGCCGTGCTACGACACCCGCGAGGCGCTCGACTCGACCCTGGCGCCCGACCGCTGCGCGCGGAGCGGGAGCGAAGGCCCCGCCGGGCCAACCACCGAGCACGGCTCGATCATCGTGGTGCTGGCGACCGATGCGCCCCTGCTACCGCACCAGCTCAAGCGGGTGGCACGGCGGGCGGCGCTGGGGATCGGCCGGATGGGCGGGATCGCGGGCGTCGGGTCGGGCGATCTCTTCCTTGCGTTCTCCACCGCCGCCACCGGCACCGCCGGTCGGCGGGGCGTGGCCACGATCCAGATGCTGAGCGACGACCTGATCGATCCCGTGTACGAGGGGGCCGTGCAGGCCACCGAAGAAGCCATCATCAACGCGATGCTGGCGGCGCGCACCATGACCGGGGCCAACTGGTACCGCGTGCCCGCCCTGCCGCACGACGCCCTGCGCGAGGTGCTCCGCCGGCACGGCCGGCTGGTGGCGCGGTAGGCCCGGGTAGCTGTGGGGGGGCCGCGAGCCTGCCCGGCCCGCCCCGTGGCTGATCATGCGTGTCGCCTGCCGGCCGCGCTCCCCGATTCCCAGGCTCCCGCGGCGAGCGGGTGAAACGTTCGCCAGATGTCCCGGTACGGCGCCACCATCAGCGACACAAAGCGCTCCAGGGCGATCGGGAAGGGAAACCGCCGCCGGAACTCCAGCGCGGTGAGGCCCAGCATGGCGCGCAAGTGGCGGCCGAAGCTCTGCGGCGAGCTGTATTCGAGCCGATACGCGACATCGGCCACCGAGAGCCCGACGGTCTCGAACAGGAAGGCTGCGTGGAGCAGGCGGATGGCAGCCAGGTAGTTCTTGGGCGACGGGAGCCCCGCACGGGCAAAGCGGGACATCAGCGTGCTGGGCCGCACCGAGAGCTGCTGCGAGAGAGCCGTGACGGTGGGAATTTCCGGCGCCAGCCGGATCATGGCCTCGAGGAACAGGCGGGCGTCGGGCGGCGCGTCGGCCACGGCGTCGAGGATGGGGTGCTGAATGCGCGCCACCGCCCGAGTAGCGGGCTGGCCCACCACCTGGCGCAGCCGGTTCCACCCCGCAGGCGAGGTAACGTCCACCACCTGCCGCACCCCCGACGCGCCCAGCCGGAGCAGCATCTCGATGGCGCCGGGATCGTGCTGTGACACCAGCGCCACCGTGGGGATCGAGGGGAACTCCCGCACCAGGTGGCCGAGCACTTCCATCTGGTCCGGCCCGCAGCGGTGCACGCTGACCAGCACGGCATCGACGGGGCGCTCACGCACGGCCCGAACGGCGTCGGGAATCGAGTCCCGATGCAGCACGGCGAAGAGCCCGTTGCCGGCGGCATCCACCCGGGGCCGCTCGCCCGGCATGAGCACGGCGGCGACGGTGGCGGAGCCGGCATCGGCGACATAGACCACGCTTTCCTCCCGCAGGTTGGTGCAAGAGGATAGGGCTCGCACGTCAACTCGGGTTCAACCCGAAACGTCCCGCTTCTTCGCGGCAAGCAACCGTTTATACGGGCGGCGCATCCAATGGGGGCTTCGCCTGGGTATATTGCCGGGTCCGTTCCTACGCCGGTTGGACCATGACGCATCCGACCCTGGATCTGTTCGCCGCGCTGCAGGCCGTGCTGGAGCCGCAGTACCGGCTCGAGCGCGAGCTCGGGCGAGGCGGCATGGGGGTCGTCTTCCTGGCGACCGACACCACGCTCGACCGCCGCGTGGCCATCAAGGCGGTTCACCCCGAGCTCGCGTCCCACTCCTCCATCGGCCGCCGCTTTCTGGCGGAGGCCCGCACCATCGCCCGGCTCCGGCACCCCAACGTGGTCGGGGTGCATGCAGCCGGCAACGCCGACGGCCTGCTTTACTACGTCATGGACGAGGTGCAGGGCGAGAGCCTGCGCCAGCGGCTCACGCGAGATCGGCGGCTGGATCCGGCCGAGGTCGCCCGGATCGTGGCCGATGTGGCCGCCGCCCTGGACGCGGCCGGCCGGGCCGGCGTGGTCCACCGCGACGTGAAGCCGGAGAACGTGCTGCTGGACGAGGCCACCGGCCGCGCCATGCTGGCCGACTTCGGCATCGCCCGCGCGATGGCCGGCGACTCGGGGACCAGCAGCACCGGACAGGGTGTCGCCGTCGGCACGCCGAGCTACATGAGCCCGGAGCAGGCCGCCGGCGAGGAG
>DASSMN010000258.1:0-2222 GCA_035688885.1 Gemmatimonadales bacterium | reverse complement strand
GGAGTAGCTCGCGGGGGCGTATTCGAGCGCCGACCAGACTCCGAGCGCGCCCTGCTCCATCGCCGTGTCCACCAACGCCGTCATGTGCGCCAGCTCGACCGCGGTTGGTTGGCGATCCTCGCTGCCGATCACGGCGAGCCGTACCTGGGTGGCGCCGACGAAGGTCGCGAAGTTGACCGTGGAGCCGTTGCGGGCGAGCTGGGCGAAATACCCGTCGAGGTCGCGCCAGTCTTCCCGGTAGTGGTACTTGCGCATGGCGTCCGAGTCGGGCACCACCAGCGCGTCCGTGAGCGGCGCGACCGATCCGCCCTCACCCGTGATCTCCGTGGTCACGCCCTGAGTGACCTTGCTCAGCACCCGGTTGTCGATCAGCACGTTGATTTCGGATTGGCCCATCATGTCGATGAAGCCCGGAGCGACGATCTTCCCCGACACGTCGAGGGTCTCGCGGGCGGCGACGTTGGTGAGCCGGCCCAGTGCGGCGATGCGATCGCCGCGGATCGCGACGTCGCCCCGGTAGCGGGGATTGCCGCTGCCGTCCACCACCCATCCACCCTGCAACAGCACGTCGTAGACCACCCCTCCCGTGCGCCGTGCGCCGCGGTCCGCGGGACGATTGCAGGCGACCCCGAGCGCGACGGCGGCCAGGGCCAGGGAGAGGGGGGCCAGGCGTCTCACTTGGTCCAACTGTTCCTCACGGAATCGGGGCGGATCTGGCGGCCGCGCAGCATCACCCAGGCGATGTCGCGGGTGGCGGTGATGTCTTCGGCCGGGTTGCGATTCAGGATCACGAGATCGGCGACCTTGCCGGGCGCCACCATGCCCAGCGAGTCCGCCGTCAGGACCTGCGCGCCGTACCGGGTGGCGGCGGTGATGGCGTCGATCGGCGTCAGGCCGGCGCCCACCAGCAGCGCCATCTCCTCGTGCAGGGACGCGCCCGGGACGAGCAGCGGGTTGGCGGCATCGGTACCGGCGGCCACGAGACCCCCGGCGGCGCGGAATTCCCGCACGAACTGATCCTGACGGCCGCGGCCGCGACGGAACGCGGCGATGTCGGCGGCGCGCCAGCCGGCCCGTTGCAGCAGGGCGGAGGCGGCCCGGACCGGATTGTCGCCGCCCGCCGGCACATCGGACATGCCGAGGCGCTGCAGCAACGCCGGGTCGTCGAGTCGCGCGAACGTTTCATGCTCGACCAGGGTCGGCACGATCGCGACCCGGGTCGCGGCGAGCGCCGCCGCCAGCCGCGCCACGGCGCCGGAATCGAGCGCGGCCCACCCCGCCTCCTCCATCGTCAGGCCGGCGTAGAAGAGGTCGTTGGCCCGCAGGAAGGGAGCGGCGTCACCGGCCGCGGCGGAGACGATGCCGGCCAGCTGCTCCAGCGAGCCCACACCCGTGCGGGCCGCGGTGAGGGCGTCCAGCTTGCCGGGCCGTGCCGACACCCGCAGGCGCAGCGTCGTGGCCTCGTCCACGATCGCCCGCAGCAGGTCGGGCGTGATCTTGGTGTAGGCCATGACGAAATCGGCGCCGGCCACCGCCCGTTGATCCACCGCCTGGCGGGCTTCCTCGTCTGCGGCCACCGCGGTCGCGCCCGGGAGCGTGGCCGCCATGCCGTCGATCGCGGGGCCGGCGGTGTACAGGCGCGGCCCGACCACCGAGCCCAGGTCGATGTCCTTCTTGATGGCGTATCCGGTATCGCCTACCGAGTGGACGTCCCGCACCGACGTCACGCCCCAGGCGAGGTAGCGGGGCAGGGCCCAGCGCTCCACCTCGGCGTGGGCGTCGATCAGTCCCGGCATGATCGTCTTGCCCACCAGATCGATGCGCTGGGCTCCGCGCGGCACCTTGATCTCGTTCACCTGGGCCACCGCCCGGATGGTGCCGTCCTTGATGAGAATCAGGGCGTCGGCCTTGGGAGGACCGCCCGAGCCGTCGATCAACGTCGCCCCCTCGAGGGCGATCATGCCCTTGCCGGGAGAGGTGCAGGCGGCGGCGAGCGCCGTGGCGGCGAGGAGAATCGCCGGCCGCCACCACCTCACGGTTTCGGGTCCGCCGAGGTGTGGTCGTGCAGGATCTGCCAGCGGTCGCCGCGCTTCTGGAGGATGAGCGTGAACGGGCCGCTCGCCACCAGCGAGTCGCCCCGGTGCAGCTCGAATCGCGCGGTCGCGTAGGCCAGGTCCATGGTGAGGGGCCGCACCGCGATCTCCACGAAGGAGAGCGAGTCC
>DASSMN010000202.1:0-2043 GCA_035688885.1 Gemmatimonadales bacterium | reverse complement strand
CGAGATCGCGATCACCAGGGGCACGGCCAGGCCGAGCGCGTGGGGGCACGAGATGACGAGCACGGTGACCAGCCGTTCGACCGCAAAGGCGGGATCGCCGCGGAGCGCCAGCCAGACCGCGAAGGTGAGGGCGCCGGCGACGATGGCGGCGACGGTGAGCCAGAGCGCGGCGCGGTCGGCCAGCGCCTGCGCGCGGGAGCGGGAGGTCTGCGCCTGCTCGACCAGCCGCATGATGCCGGCGAGGGCCGTCTGCTCGCCGGTGCCGGTGACCTGGACCCGGAGCGCGCCCGACGCGTTGACCGTGCCGGCGATGACGCGTTCGCCCGAGGTCTTGGAGACCGGCCGTGACTCGCCGGTGATCATCGACTCGTTCACGTCGCTGGCGCCGTCCAGCACGGTGCCATCGGCCGGAATGCCGGCACCGGGTCGGACCAGGACGAGGTCGCCGGGCCGGAGCTGGGCCACGGGGATTTCCTCGGTCTCGCCGTTCCGCAGCCGGAGCGCGGTATCGGGGAGCAGCTTGGCCAGCTCGCGCAGGGCGCCCTGCGCCTGCGAGATCGAGCGCATCTCGATCCAGTGGCCGAGCAGCATGATGGTGACGAGGGTGGCCAGCTCCTCCCAGAGCGGCATGCCGGGATAGCCCAGCGTCACCGCGGCGCTGAAGACGAAGGCGACGGTAATGGCGAGGGCAATGAGGGTCATCATGCCCGGCAGCCGGCTTCGCAGCTCACGCCAGGCGCCCTGGAGGAAGACCAGGCCGCCGTAGAGAAACACCAGGGTACCGAACAGCGGAGCGATCCAGCGATGGCCCGGAACGGCCGGCGGGGTGTAGCCGAACGCACGCGGGAGCATGTGCCCCCACACCAGGGTCGGGATCGTGAGCGCGAGCGAGATCCAGAACTTGTCGCGGAACATCGCGACGCTGTGGCCGGCGTGCTTGTCGTGGGCAGCCGAGTGTTGACCGCCGCCCGGGCCGGGGCGCGGGTGGTGGTGCTCGGCATGGTGCGACGCCGGGTGCTGGTGGCTACCGGCTTCGTCGCTATGGTCCGACATCCGATGCTCGTGGCCGTCCGCTTCCTGGCTCATGATCCGGAACCGTCCGACTCGTCCGGCTCGTAGATCGTCGGGTCGTCTCTTCTCGCGGATGAAAGGTGGTCGGAGTGGCCCATCATCTGGTGCTCCCCCATCAGCAGGGCGGGCCGGAGCCGCAGGTAGACCGCCACGCCGGCCGGCGTGCGCGAGCCATAGGTCGGCTCGAGCGACGCGGGGACGAGGTCGAGCGACCCGCGGACGCCGAGCCCGAGGCTCGCACCGGCATACTCCCCCAGCTCACGAACGTAGCCCACGACCAGTGCTCCCACGTTGTAGCGCTTCTCCGGGTCCACGCCGGACACCACCAGCTCCTCGGCGCTCTTCTCGACCCACTCGGCGCGGCCGAAGAGGCTGTTGCGGCCGTCGAGCTGGAGGTTGGTCTCGAAAAGGATGCTGTGCTGGAACGGTCCTGCGTGGCCGCCTTGTACGGTGTGCTGGTTGGCCCCGTAGACCAGGGCACTGGCCCAGTCCCCGCCGCGGCCGATGGGTCGGGTGTACAGGACGGAGGCGCCAAGCCGGTGCTGGTTCTCGTCAGGGTGCAGGGCCTCGGGACTCTTCAGGTAGCCGTAGCTCGTGGCCAGGCTCCAGTTGGGCGCCGGGTTGAGGGTCAGGCGGGTGCCGTAGGAATCCAGGGCGCCGAAGTCGAAGTCGTAGCGGTCGTCATCGGGCTCCCGCCCCTGGAACAGGGTGCCCTCGAGCTGCACGGCGCGGGTGAAGATGCCCGCGGTGATCACGCCGAAGGTGATGTGGGTGGCGTCCTGCCAATGATGACCCAGCGGGGCGAACGGATCGTTCTGGGCGGATGGGCGGTGCATGTAGGCCACCGGGCCGATGGCGGGCTCGCCGACCGGAGCGGCGAAGATCGAGACACCGAGATCGGTCGCGACCGGAACCTCGTAGCGGGCCGACAGCTCCATGAAGAGGTCGTGCGGGTGCTGCCGGTCGCGCAGC
>DASSMN010000351.1:0-4027 GCA_035688885.1 Gemmatimonadales bacterium | reverse complement strand
GGCCGGAGGGCGTCGTGCTAGGACGCCGGTCCCGCGCGCGCCACGCCACCCCCGGAAGGTTCATGCGGCCACTCTCGCAGCGCTGTTGCCAGATGCCCTGTCCTGCCCCACCGGGGTGGACGGCGTCGTCGGCGCACGCGCGAGGAAGCGGTCGAGTATAGGATCCCGCAACCCGGCACCGAGGCCCGGACCACTCACACCGAGCGGTCCGGGCCTCTACCTTTTCCCGACACCTCAGGAGCACCGCATGCCGTACCAGCCCGATACCCTGGCGATCCATGCCGGTCAGGCGCCCGATCCCGCCACCAACGCGCGGGCCGTGCCGATCTACGCGACGACGAGCTACGTCTTCAACGACACGCAGCACGCGGCCGACCTGTTCGGCCTGCGGGTGTTCGGCAACATCTACACCCGGATCATGAACCCCACCAGCGACGTGTTCGAGAAGCGCATCGCGGAGCTCGAGGGCGGCATCGCCGCGCTGGCACTGGCCAGCGGTCAGAGCGCGACGACCCTCACGGTGCTCAACCTCTCACGCGCCGGGGACAATCTGGTGTCGTCCCAGACGCTGTACGGGGGCACCTACAATCTGTTCGCCCACTCGCTGCCCAAGTGGGGCATCACGACCCGGTTCGTGGACATCCACGACCTGACCCAAGTGCGGGCGGCCATCGACGCGGGCACTCGGCTGCTGTTCGTCGAGACCATCGGCAATCCCCGGCTCGATGTGCCGGACCTGGCAGGGTTGGCCGCCATCGCCCACGAGGCCGGCATTCCGCTGGTGGTGGACAACACCTTCGGCGCGGCCACGCTGTGCCGTCCGATCGAGCACGGGGCCGACATCGTCATCCACTCGGCCACCAAGTGGATCGGCGGACACGGCACCGCGATCGGTGGGGTGGTGGTGGACGCCGGCAAGTTCGACTGGGCCGGGGAGCAGGCCCGCAAGCGCTTTCCCGAGTTCACCTCGCCCGACGCCAGCTACCACGGACTGGTCTATACCGAGGCCTTCGGGCCGGCGGCGTTCATCATCAAGATGCGGGTCCAGCTGCTCCGGGACCTGGGGCCCGCCCTGTCGCCGTTCAACTCGTTCCTGTTCCTGCAGGGTCTGGAGACGCTGCCGCTCCGCATCCAGCGGCACTCCGCGAGCGCTCTCGAGATTGCCCGCTGGCTGGCGGCCGACGCCCGGGTCGACTGGGTCTCCTATCCCGGGCTCGAGAGCCACCCGGAGCACGCCAACGCGTCCCGCTACCTGAGCGGCGGCTTCGGGGGCGTTCTGACCTTCGGCGTCAAGGGTGGCCACACGGCGGCTCGGGCGGTCATCGATCGGATCAAGCTGTTCTCGATGCTGGCCAATGTGGGCGATGCCAAGTCGCTCATCATCCACCCCGCGTCGACCACGCACGAGCAGCTCACACCCGAGCAGCAGCGCGCCACCGGCACCACGCCGGAGCTGATCCGGCTCTCGGTTGGGTTGGAGGACGTCCGCGACCTGATCGCCGATCTAGATCAGGCGCTGGGCCAGACCGCCGCAAGCCCCACGGCGCGCGAGGCCGCGGCCGCCGGCGTGGCCGGATGACGGCCCTGGTGGGTGAGGGGCCGGCCACCCACGAGCTGGCGCTGGGGGAGTTCGTCACGGCGAGCGGGGAGACCCTGACCGGCCTCAGGGTCCGGTACCGCGTGGTGGGCAATAGCGATGCAGCGCGTGAGAACGGCTGGATTCTGGTGTTTCACGCGCTCACCGGCAGCGCCGACGCCGAGGCCTGGTGGGGCCCGCTCATCGGGCCCGGCAAGGCGTTGGACACGACGCGGCACGCGATCGTGTCGGCGAACCTGCTTGGCAGCTGCTACGGCTCGACCGGACCCATGGAATGGGCCGCCGAGCATGATGAGCCGTTTCCCGACCTGACGCCGGCCGACCTGGCGCTGGCGCATGTGCCCCTGCTCGGGCACCTTGGCGTGGAGCGCCTGGCGCTCGCGACGGGGGGATCGCTCGGGGGGATGGTGACGCTCGAGTGGGGTCGGCGGTCGAGCGTCCCGGTCGACCGGTTGGTGGTGTTCGCCGCGCCGGCGGCCACCTCCGCCCAGGCCATCGCCTGGAACGCCGTCCAGCGGATGGCCATCGAAGCCGACCCGGCGTGGCGGCGCGGACGCTACGTGCCCGGCCGGGGACCGGTAGCGGGACTCGCCGCGGCGCGCGCGCTCGCCATGATCACCTACCGTTCGGGCATCGAGTTCGACGCCCGGTTCGGACGGCGGTCCTCGCGGTCGCCGGGGCAGCTCGACGTCGACTATTACCTCCGGCGCCAGGGTGACAAGCTGGTCGCACGGTTCGACGCCGCCAGCTACGTCGCCCTCATGCGGGCGATGGACCTGCACGATGTCGGGGAGCTAACCGCCGCCGCTCGCGAGACGGCCCGCCGGGTGCGGACGGTAATCGGGGTCGGGGTCGATACCGACATCCTGTACTATCCGGGCGAGGTGCGGGCCTGGACTGACGCGTACCGCGCGGCCGGGGCAGACGCGCGCTATCGGGAGATTCGCTCCGCGTCCGGCCACGACGCGTTCCTCATCGAGTGGGATCAGGTCGAGACCATCCTGCGCGAGCCCTAGATCCCGCCATTCTGCCGCCAGTGACGTCGCTCGCGCCAGTGCCGGTGCCGCAGCCGGTCCGCACGGTGGTCGAGCCGGACGCCATGGCGCTCGAACCGCTCACCGCGATGCTCCCACCGATTCCCCCGGCGAGCAAGGGCCCGGCCCCGAAGCGGCTGGCCGTGGCGAGCCATCCAGCGCCCCTGACGCTCCCAGCGCTCCCCTCTCCCCTCCATGCGACTCCCGCGCCGCTCCAGGCGCCGGCCGCGCCGCTCCATGCGCCACGCGGAGTGACGCGCTGGGCGGCCGGGTTCGACCCGCTCATTCCTGGGTTGGGTGAACCGATTGGGAGCGTCGGCCTGGGCCGCCGCGGGCGCAGTGGCGAACCAGCCGGCGGCAACGAGGGCGAACAGCCGCGTGCTGCCATTCATCGCATTCCTCCCGCGGCTCGCGCCGCTCGTCTGGACGTGATGTGACGGGCGGGTGACGCAACGAAAACCCCGGCGTTAAGGCCGGGGTCGGAGAGACTGCAGGCAGCTGCACGGGCGGGCCATCGGCTACGCCAGAAAGCTCTCCAGCGCCCGAGCGCGGCTGACGTGCCGGAGGCGGCTCAACGCCTTTTCCTTGATCTGTCGCACCCGTTCCCGGGTGATGCCCAGCAGGCTACCGATTTCCTCGAGCGTCATCGGTTCGGGGCCATCCAACCCGAAGTAGAGCCGGAGGATCTTGGCCTCCCGCTCCTTCAGGGTCGACAGCACTTCCTCGATGGACTCGGTGAGGGCGTGCTCGAAGGTTTCGGAGTCGGGCCCCGGGTTCTGGGTATCCGGCAGGTAATCGAGAAGCTTGTTGTCCTCGCCTGGGGTCAGCGGCGCGTCGAGCGACAGGTGGTTCTGCGAGATGGAGAGGGTTTTCTGGACCTCCTCCATCGAGATGTCCATTCCTTCGGCGATCTCGGACGGAGTGGGCTCGCGGCCCAGCTCCTGGAGCAGCGCCGAGGATCGCTTGCCGATCCGATGCAGCGTGCCGGCGCGGTTGAGGGGCACGCGCACGATCCGACTCTGCTCCGCCAGCGCCTGCAGGATCGCCTGGCGGATCCACCACACCGCGTAGGAAATGAACTTGATGCCTTTGGTCTCGTCGAACTTGTGGGCCGCCCGGATGAGCCCCAAGTTGCCCTCGTTGATCAGGTCGGCGAGGGACACGCCCTGATTCTGGTACTTCTTCGCCACCGAGACGACGAAGCGAAGATTGCTGCGGACCAATTTGTCGAGTGCTTCTCCGTCACCGGTGCGAATCCGCTGGGCCAGAGTGACCTCCTCCTCCTGCGGAATCAGCGGATACCTGCTGATCTCGCGGAGATATTGGTCCAGCGATCCCTCATCGAACGAAGGACCCCGCCTGCCGGCTCCCACCTGCATTGGACGCATGCGACTCA
>DASSMN010000311.1:0-5153 GCA_035688885.1 Gemmatimonadales bacterium | reverse complement strand
CGGCGCGCCTGACCGCCGCCCCGAGGAGGGAAGTGACGCGGGAGCAGGCCGCGTACGCAGCCTGCTCCCGGGAAGGAAAGGCCTACCGCAGGGAGAGCCTACCGCTGGCTGCTGCTGTCGCTCCGCATGCTCGAGGTGTCCATCGGCTGCATGCGGGACGAATCCGCGCCGGAGCGCATGCTGGTCGTATCCATGCCCGAGTGCATGCTCGACGTATCCGTCCCCGACCGCATCCTCGAGGTGTCCATCTCGGACCGCATGCTCGACGTGTCGGTTCGCTGCTGACCCGTCGCGCTGTCCACGCCCGCGTTGATCGTATCGCCCTTCGAGGTCACCGGCTGGCCCTGGTCGGGCCGGGTCTTCTCGACGCCCTTGCCCAAGGTGGATTGTCCGCTCGAGTCGGTCACGCCCGACTGCGTCTGGTCCCGGGTGGTATCCGTTCGGGCCGCCGCGGTGGAATCCCGCGCCGCGCCCACCTGATCGTTCGACTTGTTGCCCGCGCACGCGGTCCCGCCCAGCAGGAGCGCCAGGCCGGCGGCACAGGAGAGTGCTTCGATTCGCATGGTCGCCTCACGGTAATGGTTCCGTCCTACATACCCTTAATAAGGGCAGCGACGGAGACCCGACCGTGCGCGAAGTCACCGTATCCACGGCGGCTAGAACACCCCGATCGCCGACCGGCTGAGATCGTCCTCCAGCGTCCACTCGACCCACTGCCCGGGCTGCACGATGACCGTCTCGGTGAAGGCGCTGCCCTGGGCGCCGATCGGACGGCCGAACAACTGCAGCTCCCCGGCCTGTCCCAGCATCCGGCGCGGCAGCATGAAGCTGGTGGCACTCGCCGCCGACGCGACTCCGAGCCGCGACTGAAATCCGTCGCGCACCACGTAGATCACGACGTCGGACCAGTTGTGATTGGAGATCTCGAGCGGTACCCCGTCGACCGGGCCTTCGGCCACAGGCTCCGGACGGGAATGGCAGGCCGTCAACAGGCAACCGGCAACCAGCAGAGCAGGCAGCACACGGCTGCGGCAGCGGGCCTGGCGCATGGATCCTCCACGGGCGGGGAGGCGACATTTTTTAGGGGGGTGCGACAATCTACCGCGCAGTCACGACCGCGGAAAGAGGAGCGCATCGGCAAGGTGAGCGGCAGGGAGCGACCGCACGGCCGAAGCTCCACGCCGGGGGACGCCGTCGGCATGCCCTGTGATGCGATCGTCACACACGCCGGCTAGAGTCCGGCGACAAGGAGACTCGGATGTGCGCCGACATCGGTCGCCGCGAGCTGCTCAAGAGCGCGGGCGGCCTGACCCTTCTGGCACTGGTCCCCGCGGCCCGCGGCCGGTTCATGCTCGAGCCCGCGAGCCTCACCGGCGACCAGCCGGTGTTCACCGCGCTGCCGTACGTGCAGCCGGGCAACAACAGCCGGCTCTTGCCGGACCAGGAGCAGACGGTCCTCGCGTGGCAGACCGACGAGACCCCGGCCGAGTTCACCGTCGTCTACGGCCGAACCCGCCAGTACGGGAATGCCGCCCGCGTGAGCGTCAGGCGGCGCTGGTCGGGCGACGACGCGGCCGACCACCACGCCGCGGGCGATGTGCGGCTCAATTACGCCGCGGAGTTCGCCGGTCTCGCGCTCGGCACCCGATACCGGTACCGGGTGCGCCTCGGTGATCGCGTCGTTGCCGAGGGCTACTTCACCACCCGGAAGCCGCGGGGAGCGCCGGTCCGGTTCGTGTCCTTCGGCGACAATTCGGTGGGCGACATGAGCGAGCGGGCCATCGCGTTCCAGGCCTACCGCGCCCGTCCCGACTTCGTGATGAACACCGGCGACAACGTCTACGGCTCCGGCCTCGACCACGAGTATGCGTGGCACTTCTTTCCGGTGTACAACGCCGATCGGGCCGCCCCACATGTGGGCGCGCCGCTGCTCCGCTCCATTCCCTTCTATACCGTGATCGCCAACCACGACGTCACCGGCACCACCGCCGAGCACCATCCGGTGGCCGATTTCGATGCCCACGCCGACTCGCTGGGCTACTTCACCAACCTGCGGCTGCCGCTCAACGCGCCGCTGCACCCGCAGCCCACCCCGATCATCGGCGCTGCCGCCCGGCTCGACGCCTTCCGCGCCTGCGCCGGCGACCGCTACCCGAGGATGGCCAACTACTCGTTCGACTACGGCGATGGGCACTTCCTCTGCCTCGACTCCAACCTGTATCTCGACCCGACCGACGCCGGCTTCCGGCGCTGGATCGCCGACGACCTGGCCGCCACGGACGCCCCCTGGAAGTTCGTGGTCTACCATCATCCGGCCTTCAACGTAGGCCTCGAGCACTACACCGAGCAGCACATGCGAGTACTCTCGCCCATCTTCGAGCAGCACGGCGTGAGCCTGGTGCTGAGCGGTCACGAGCATAACTATCAGCGCACCCGGCCGTTCCGCTTCGCTCCAGCCGGCGCCGGCGGGGCCGCTCAACTGGGCGAGAAGCACCGTCTGGTTCCCGGCGCGTTCACCGTGGACGCCACGTTCGACGGCCGACGGGTAACCCGCCCCGACGGCGTCATCTACCTGACCACCGGCGCCGGCGGCAACCGCCTGTACGATCCTGAGTTCACCGGTCAACCCTCCACGTGGCTCCGCCCGGAGGACGGCAACGTGAGCTACGTCGCGCGCCTGGTGGCCGATCGCCACTCCCTGACCGTGGTGGACATGCGGGCCGACCGGCTCGTCGTGCGCCAGATCGACGGCCAAGGGCGAGAGCTGGACCGAATCCGGATCGAACCAGGGGGTCGGTAAGCCCGCGGCCTCTGTCCGCCCCCGTACCGAGCCCTCTGCGCCGCGAGGCTTTCCTCGCGGCCCGGCCGTGGATAGGATGCAGCCGTGGTTGCGCCCATCCGCACGCCCAGGGAGTCTATGGAAGGTGCCGCCGGCCCCGCGCCTCGTGGGCCACCCTCGACAGCCGCCCGCTATCTCGCCGCCGTAGCGCTCCCGGTGCTGGTGGCCGTCCTGACCCTGGCTATCCGCTCGCTCGGCATCGTGGGGCTGGTGCCGGCCTTCAGCGTCGCGGTGGCCATCGCCGCCGTCTACGGCGGTTGGGGCTCGGGCGTGGTGGCCACGGCGGTGAGCCTGGCGTGCTACTCGCTCTTCCCGGACGTTCTCGAAGGCGCCCTCGGCACTCCCCGGCTGATCCAGTTCGTGGTGATCGGCGCGCTGATCACCTGGGCCGGCGGCAGCGCCTACCGCGAGCGCTGGCGCGCGGTGCGGGAATCCATGGAGAGCATCCGGCTCCGTCAGCTCTCGGAGCGGGCCACGGCGGAGGCGCAGCTCCAGGCCAGGAACGCCGAGGCCGCGGCGGTCGAGGCGGAGGTGGCGACTCAGGAGGCCTCCGAGGCGCTGGCGGCGCTCACCGCCGCCGAGGCGGCTCTCCGGGCCAAGGACCAGGCCCAGGCCGAGCTGTACGAGAAGACCGCCCGCTTCACCGCCCTGGTCGCCTCCTCCCGCGACGCCATCATCGGCAAGACCCTCGACGGCACCATCACCAGCTGGAACCCGGGCGCCGAGCAGATCTTCGGCTACACCGCGGCGGAGATGGTGGGCGCGTCGGTGTACCGGCTGATTCCCGACGAGCTCCACGGCGCCGAGCGCGAGGTGCTCGACAAGCTGAGCCGGGGGGAGACGGTGGCCGTCGCCGAGGTCGAGCGGGTCCGGAAGGACGGCCAGCGGATCTGGATCTCGCTCAGCGTCGCGCCGATCCGGGATGCCAGCGGGCGGATCGTGGGCGCGGCCTCGATCAAGCGCGACGTCACCGAGCGGCGCGTGGCCGAAGAGCGCCTGCGCGATACCCAGCGGCTCCGCGCGGTCGGTCAGCTTGCCGGCGGCGTGGCGCACGAGGCCAACAACCAGATGCTCGTGGTGCTCGGCGCCGTCCACTTCCTGCTTCGGCGCGGCGACCTGCCGGCCGGTGCGGAAAACGATCTGCTCGAGATCCGCCACGCCGCCGAGCGCACCGCGGCCATCACCCAGCAGCTCCTGGCCTTCGGCCGGCGGCAGGCGCTCAGGCTCGAGAACATCGACATGAACCGGGTGGTGGACCGCTTCGTGCCGGTGCTTCGGCGCACCATGTCCGAGCAGCATCAGCTTCGGGTGGAGCTGGCCGCGGAGGAGCTGATCGTTCGGGTGGACCCGCAGCAGATCGACCAGGTCCTGCTCAACCTCGCCCTCAACTCGCGCGATGCCATGCCCGAGGGCGGCATCATCACCATCCGGACCAGCCGGAGCGATGCCTCGCCAGGCCTGGCGCCGGGCGCCGAGCCCGCGGGCGAGGCATCCGCGACGCAGTATGCCTGTCTCATGGTCCAGGACACCGGCCTTGGCATGGACCCGGTGACGCTGCAGCATGCCTTCGAGCCGTTCTTCACGACCAAGGGCGTGGGGCAGGGGACCGGGCTCGGCCTTTCGGTGGTGGACGGCATCGTGAGCCAGAGCGGCGGCTTCGTGCGGGTCGACAGCACCCCGGGACGGGGCGCCACCTTCTCGCTCTACTTCCCGCTGGCGGCGGTCGCTTCCACTCCCACTGAAGTCAAGCGCCGCACGCCACCGCCCTCGGCGGGAGGCCGAAGCGTGCTGGTGGTAGAGGACGAGCCTACGGTCCGCACCATGGCGGTGCGGGCGCTTCAGGAGGCAGGCTACCGGGTCCACCAGGCCACCCACGGCCGCGAGGCCCTCCACCTCCTCGAGCAGCGTAACGGGCAGGTGGACCTGGTGGTGACCGACCTGGGCATGCCCGAAATGGATGGGCAGGAGCTCGCGCGGCAGCTCAGGATCCTGCGCCCGGGGCTCCCGGTGCTGTACATGTCGGGCTATGGCGACGCGGACACCGTGTCGCCGCTGCTGCAGAAGCCGTTCTCGCCGGATGATCTGGTGGAACGGGTGGCGGCGGTACTGGCGGGAGTCAAGACCGAGCCTGCATGAGCCCGGCGAGTGGCGCGCGCGGGGCCGTGGGGTAAGTTCCTGCTAGTCCTCGTTCCTCCCGCACCTCAGCCGCGCCACCTCGAGGTCCCCCGATGTTACGCCAGCGTACGATCGGGCTCGCCCTGACCGCGACCACGATCTTCAGCCTGACCAGCTGCTCAGACGATGCTACTCAGCC
>DASSMN010000419.1:0-2622 GCA_035688885.1 Gemmatimonadales bacterium | reverse complement strand
GCCGCGCGAAGCTGCTCCATCGTGGTCCAGCGCTGCCCCTGCCAGCCGATGTACTGTCGCTCCTCGCTGCAGATGAGGCATTGCTCGGGCGGCGTGGGGCGCTCCGGATACTGGGTGCCGCAGGTGACGCAGATGAAGGCGGGCATGTTGCGAATGTAACCGCGTAAGGGGGAGGGGCGGACCGGCTCGCGCACCCGCCGCGCCGCCGGTTGGGCGCGGCCTACTCTTCTCCCGGGGATCCGGCTTCGATCAACGCGCGCACCGTCTGGAGCGTGTCCGCCTGGTCGGGGCGCTTGTCGGTCCGCCATCGGGCCATGCGCGGAAAGCGGACCGCGATGCCGGACTTGTGGCGGGTCGAGCGCTGGATTCCCTCGAACGCCAGCTCGAACACCAGCTCGGGTCGCACGGTCCGCACCGGACCGAACTTCTCCAGGGTGTTGCGGCGCACGAACGCATCCACCTTCCGGATCTCCTCGTCGGTCAACCCCGTATATGCCTTGGCGAACGGCACCAGCGACTCGCCGTCCCACACCCCGAAGGTGTAGTCCGTGTAGAGGCCTGCGCGGCGGCCGCTGCCCGGCTGGGCGTACATCAGCACCGCATCGACGGAGTGTGGCTCGACCTTCCACTTCCACCAGTCCCCTCGCCGCCGTCCCACGCCGTACGCGCTGGCGCGGCGCTTGAGCATGAGGCCCTCCGCACCGGCCGCCCGTGCCCGGGCGCGAACCGCGGCCAGCTCATCCCAGCTCGATGCCTCGATGGCGGACGACAGGCGGAGTCGCCCGGCCGAACCGACCGCCCGAAGCAGGCGCTCGAGGCGCTCGCGGCGCTCGGCCAGCGGCCCCGCGCGCAGATCGGTTCCGCGCTCTTCCAGGAGGTCGTAACACACCAGCACGACGGGCACCTCGCTCAGGATCTTCCGGCCCAGGGTCTTGCGGCCGATGCGCCGCTGGAGCTGGGCGAACGGGAGGGGTGCGTCCCCGACCCAGGGCAGGAGCTCGCCGTCAATCACCGTGCCATCCGGCAGCAGGGCGCCGGCCTCTTCGACCTCGGGGAAGCGGCCGCTCAGCAGCTCCTCACCCCGGGACCAGAGGAAGGTGCGGCCGGCGCGCCGCAGGAGCTGCGCGCGAATGCCGTCCCACTTCCACTCGGCGAGCCAGTCGGCGACATCGCCAAGCTCCGAGGGCGACGACTCCAGCGGGTAGGCGAGATAGAACGGATAGGGCCGGCTCTGGTCGGCGTCGCGAGTGTCGGGCGCGAGCAGACGATCGAAGAATCCGGCGGTCGGCTCCCACGCCCCCATGAGCCGGTGCGCGACGGTGGCCTCATCGACCCCGCTCACCTCCGAGAGCGCGCGCACCACCAGCCGCGCGGAGGCGCCGACGCGGAAGCTGCCAGTGATGAGCTTGTTCCACACATAGCGCTCGTCACGGGTGAGCTCGAGCCAGGCGGACACCAGCTCGCGCCGCTGGCCGGCCTCGTCCTGGTCGCGAAGCGGGAGCAGGCGCTGTTCGACCCACCACGCCAGGGAGCGGTCACTCGACGTGCCGGTGTCGGGCAGCAGGAGGGTGATCGTTTCGGCCAAGTCGCCGACGGTCTGCTGGCTCTCCTCGAACAGCCAGTCGGGGATGCCGGCCGTCGCGGCGGCCCATCCGCGCAGCTTCGAGCGGCCCACCAGACGCTTGGGCCGGCGGCCGATGAGGAAGTGCACCGCCCAGGCGGCGTCGGCCGGCGCGGCGGACCGAAAGTAGCGGACCAGCGCGGCAACCTTCTCGTTCGTAGCGGTGGTCACGTCCAAGTCGGCGTACAGGCGGGCGAAGGCTCTCATCGGGCGGGCAGGCTTTCCTCCAGCGCGGCGGCGCCGGCGTGGTCCGCGTCGTCGCCTTCGCCCTCGTAGCGAGTCTCGATCGCCTCCGCGTGCCGGCCCTGCTCGCGCAGCCAGCGCACCAGCACACCGGTGTAACCGTGGGTGGCCCAGATCCGCTCGGCGCCGGTCGCATCGATCGCCGCGAGGAGGCTCGGCCAGTCCACGTGATCGGACACGGTGAACCCCCGGTCCACCGCCCGGCGCCGGCGCATGCCGCGAATGGCCATCCATCCCGAGGCGAAGGCGGTGGACTGGGGACCGAACCGTAGCGCCCAGGGCGAGCCGTCGGCCATCGGGGGCGCGATCACGATGGCGCGGGGCCACACGGTGCGATCGGAGACCGCCGCGTGCGTGGTGGGCGGCAGGACAATGCCGGCCTCGCGGTACAGACCATTGAGGCGCTCGACGGCCCCATGCGTGAGGATGGGCCCGACCGAGGGATCGAGCCCGGCGATGAGCCGCTGCGCCTTGCCGAGCGCGTAGCCGAACAGCAGGCTCGCGCGGCCGGCGTCCTGGTTGGCGCGCCACCAGGCGTGGATCTCGTCGAACACGCCGGACGGCGCGGGCCAGCGGTACACCGGCAATCCGAAGGTGCACTCGGTCACGAAGGTGTGGCAGGCGACCGGCTCCCACGGGTGGCAGGTCGGGTCGGGCTCGGTCTTGTAATCGCCCGAGACGACCCAGACCTCGCCCCGGTATTCGAGCCGGACCTGCGCCGAGCCGAGGATATGCCCGGCGGGGTGCAGCGACACGCG
>DASSMN010000299.1:0-2618 GCA_035688885.1 Gemmatimonadales bacterium | reverse complement strand
CGTGCGTATGGCCCAGAAGCTCTCGTCGCGACAGGTGGCGCAGCTCGAGTATCTGCAGACCCTGCCGCAGCGGTTCCAACGGATCCACGCCGTGATCGAGGAGATGTCCGCCTTGCGCGCCGACGACGTCGTGGTGCGCGGGCTGATCCGGCTCCTGGACGAGATCAAGGGGAAATCGGGCGGGCTGAGCCTGACGAACCTGGCGGACACCGCCGGTCTCATGGCGACGATGGCCCGGCGGGGAGGCGGTCTACAGATGAAGGTGCGGGGGCTGCGCGAGTTGTTCGGGAGCCTCAAGATCAACTACGAGGCGGCCCTGCGCTCGGCGACCACGCCCGAGCCCGGGCCCGAGCCGGAGAGCTAGCTCCGGGTAGTGTTCCGGCGGGCGATCGCGCGGTCGATCAGCGGTCCGGCCATGAGCACGATCATCGCGTTGACCACCACCCCGATGAGCGTCGAGACGAAGGTCAGGGCACCCAGAATCAGGCCAGCGCCAATGGTGGCGAGCAGCACTCCGATCCAGTACATCGCGCCCTCCGCAGATACGTCCGCGTCGTGGAAGGCCGTAGGTTAGCTTGTAACGATCTGTCCCGCAACCCGTTGGCTCACCCGAACGAGGCATCCATGCGCGCAACACTTTCCACCGCCGTGCTCCTCGCGGCTCTCGCGCTCCCGCTGGCAGCTCAGGACAGCACGGCCCACTCGCACGACGATCCCGATCATCCTGCCGCGGGTGGCGGCGCAGTACCCGCGGGCTGGTCGGTCCGGGCCGACAAGGGCGACGCCAGCGGCGCGTCGATCACCGAGCAGGGTGGCGGGCTGCACGTGGTGACCGGGCCCGCCCTCATCCTCTACCGCGCCGACAAGAGCGGCAAAGGGCCCTTCCACACCCTGGCGAAGTTCACCCAGACCAAGCCCTCGGCCCACGCGGAAGGCTACGGGCTCTTCTTCGGCGGCCAGTCGCTCGACGGCAAGGCCGAGCAGTACACCTACTTCCTGATCCGCCAGGACGGGAGCTATCTGGTCAAGCGCCGGGATGGCGAGAAGACCACCGATGTCAGCAAGGGCTGGGTGACCAGCGCGGCGGTCAAGAAGCCGGGCGCCGACGGGACGGCCACCAATCTCCTCGAAGTGGACCACAAGCAGGACCCGAGCAAGTTCCGCTTCCTGGTGAACGGGCAGGAGGTGTTCTCGACCGACGCCAAGGCGATGCAGGCGGATGGAGGGGTAGGACTTCGGGTCAACCACAATCTGGATGTGCGCGTCGAAGGGTTCGACGTGCATCGCTGAGCCGCTTCAGCCGGCCCGGCGGCCCTCTGCCTGGAGCATCCGGTCGGCGGCGTAACCCACCACGCCGTCGCCGTCCCGGGCCAGACGCTGCAGGGTAGTAACGCCGTTGACGTTCCCGGCCAGTCCCAGCGCGGCAACTGCCGCGAGGCGCTGGCCGGTGCTGTAACCGCTCCGGCGCAACAGCCCCCGCCCGGTGAGCGCGATCTCGGCCAGGGCGGCGCAGGCGCCCGCGCTGCCGATCGAGCCCAGCGCCGCCACCATTTCCTGCCAGGTATCCCGGTCCCGCTCGTCCCTGACCGCCCTGATCAGCAGATCCGCCAGCTCGCCGCCGCGCCACGTGGACACCGCCTGCCCGGCGGCCGCCCGGGTCCGGGCCGACGGATGCCGTAGCCCTTCACGTAAGGGGATCGCGACCGGCACGCCGTGCAAGTCGCCCAGGGCGTGCAGGGCGGCGGCGCGGACCAGCTCGTCCGGATGCCCGACCAGGGCGGACAGCAGGCCCACCGACTCGGGGAGTCCGAGCCGGGCGACGATGGCCGCGCCGTGCCGAACCTCCCGCGGGTCGGTGCTGCGCAGCATCGGCCGCACCATCCGATACGCTTCCGGCATGCCGCCGAGCACGTCGTAGACGAACACCCGCAGGCCGAGCGCTTCGCCGCGGCGAAGCCGGTCGAGCAGCGCTTCGACCGCGTCCAGGCCGACCCACCGAAGCACCTCCGCGGCCTCGGAGCGCAGGCTGAGATCGTGCTCCGCCACCTCGAGAATCCCGTCGAGCGTGGGACGAGGCAGCCCGCGGCGAGCCTCGATGCCATGCATCCGGCGCCCGATCTCGGGAACGCGTGGGGCCAGGCGCGCTAGGCCGTGCGCCGCGTGCAGCGCCTCTTCCCACGCCTGAGTCCGCGACGCCCAGGCGAGGGCGTCGCGCAGGCGGGCGATCTGGGCCTGCTGGTCCCGCACCAGATGCAGGCGGCGCTCTCCGGTGTTCCGGCGATCGGCACCGCGTCGTCGCTCGACCCCATGGAACCGGCCGTGCGGCTGTCGCCGGCGCTCCTCGGTCTGGCGCCGTTCGGCGGGGAGCCGGCGGTCGGGGTCGGCGCCTTGCGGGCCGGAGCCGTCATCCGGAACCGGAGCAGTCGGGCCGGGTGGGGACGGCTCCGGAGGCGCCAGCAGGCGGACCGTCTCGACAGTGATATTGGGGGTGCTCGGCAGGGGGGTAACGTCGTGCGCCAGCGCACGCGCGAGCGCCTGCAGCTCGTCGGGATCGGCTCCGGCCTCGATCCGAATGCGATCGACCTGGCGCGCCAGCATGCGCGCCTTGAGCGGCATGT
>DASSMN010000363.1:0-2109 GCA_035688885.1 Gemmatimonadales bacterium | reverse complement strand
CCGGGGCGGCTCACGACGCTCTACTCCTCGATCAAGAGCAAGGCGCCGAACGCGCGCGTCATCGTCGTCGGCTACCCCCGGATCTTCAACGGTGAGGACTGCAACGCCCTCACGTGGTTCTCCCCCACCGAGGAGTCGCGGCTCAACGCGACGGCGGACCTGCTCAACAGCAAGACCCAGACCGCGGCGACGGCAGCGGGCTTCCAGTTCGCCAACCCCACGTCGAAGTTCATCGGGCACGCGGTCTGCGACAGCGTCGAGTGGATCAACGGCCTCTCGAACCCCGTCAGCGAGAGCTACCACCCCAACATCGCGGGTCACCGTGACGGCTACGCCGTCGTGACGAAGCCGGCCTTCGGCCTCACGACCACGCTGAGCGTCGCCGCGACGACCGCCAAGGCCGAGAAGTCCGCAGCCAAGCTCGCCCGCGACGCCCAGCGGTATGCCGCCGTCGACCGCACGATCACGCCCGAGCGCATCTTGGCTCCCGACCTCACGACTCCGGCGGCCAAGGCCGCCGCCGCGCGCGCCGGGGTCGACCTGTCGAGCCGCGCGAGCATCGACGCCGCCGACCGGCTCTACGACGCCCGCCAGCTCGCCGCCCGCGGCTGACCCCACCCAATCGAAAGGCTCTCCTGTCGTATGTGTGGGTCAGTTCCGGCCGGGGAGGGTGGGTCGGTGGCCGCCGAGGGCGAGGAGGGCCAGGGCGATCAGGGCCTGGGGTGAGGCGAAGCCGTAGGCGATCCGGGTGAGCAGGCGGATCTTGGTGTTGGTGGACTCGACCAGCGCGTTGGACAGGCCGTGTTCGATGGCGGCCAGGATCTTGTGCCGGTGGGCTGCGATGGTGCGTTGCAGTTTCACGAAGGCCGGCAGGCGGCTGCGGCGGGCCCAGCCGATCCACTGCTCCAGGGCGGGCCCGGCGCGTTCGAGGGGCATCTGGAACACCAGCCGCAGCCCTTCCTTGAGCAGGTAGCCGCGATGGACCTGCGGGTCGGTCGCGGCGACCCAGGCCAGCTGTTCGCGTTGCCGCGCGGTCAGCTCCTCGGGGTTCTTCCACAGCGCGAACCGGGCCCCTTTGAGCGCTCGGGCCCGTTCGGTGTGTGGGCGGGGTGGGGCGCCGGCGGGGGGCGCGCCGGGTGGCCGTGCCGGTTCGGTGCGGGCCAGGCGCCGGGCTTCGGTCCAGGCCGCCTGCCGGACCCGGTCCAGGGCGTCGGTGGCCCACTTGACCACGTGGAACGGGTCGGCGACGCGGACCGCGTCGGGGCAGTGCGCGGCGACCACGGTCTCGATGAACGGCATTCCGTCGGCGCTGACGTGGGTGATCTGGGCGCACCGCTGCTCCCCGAGCAGCTCGAAGAACCCGGCCAGGGTCGCGCTGTCGCGTCCGGGAGCGGCCCACAGCAGCCGGTTGCTGTCGTGGTCCACGACCACCATCAGGTACTTATGGCGGCGTTTGTAGCTGACCTCGTCGATCCCGATCCGCCGGACCCCGGCGAGGCGGTCGGTGCCGGCCTCGACATCGGCCCAGACCCGCTCGATGATCGCCCCGACCGTGCGCCACGCGATCCGCATCAGCGTCGTGACCGCCGACTTCGAGGTGGTCGTGGCCAGCCACGCCACCGTCTGGTCGAAGCCGTAGGTGTGCCCGGCGCCGTGCCGGGCCCACGGCACCGCCGCCACGACCACCCCGTGCACCCGGCAGGACACCCGCGGCGCGTCGGCCTCCAGCAGCACCGGCACCGTGCCCAGGTCCAGCGCCCGCCACCGCCGCCGGCCCTGCCCGCCGTCATACCGCGGGCACCGCCGCCGGCACACCCCGCACCGGCCCCGCGCCCGCGCCGTGGGCCGCACGTGCGCCACGACCAGCTCACCCTGCTCGTCGTACTCGACCCGCTCCACGACCGTCTTGTCGACCCCCAACACGGCACGCCATAGGCTGACATCGCGCACGCCGTTCTCCTGTTCACCTGGTTCCTGTTCCTAGACAGCTCAGAAACCTAGACAGGAGAACGGCGTCCGCTCACCCAGCCACGCCCACCGACCCACACATGCGTCACAAGAGCCTTTCGATTGTCGGAGGTGCCCCTGGGGGTGAGGGGCTGCGCTCTC
>DASSMN010000356.1:0-4520 GCA_035688885.1 Gemmatimonadales bacterium | reverse complement strand
GGGGCGAGGGGGGCCGGCATGGGAGTGGCGGGTGCGGGCTGCCATCCCATCGTGGTGATGGCCTCGTCGGGGCGGCGCTGCGGCTCGGGGTTGCGATGGCAATCGACGCACCACTGCATCGTAAGCGGGGCGGCCTGCCGGACCTCCGCCATACGGTCCACCCGCCCGTGGCAGGTCTCGCACCCGATGCCGCCGCGCAGGTGGATCGCGTGATTGAAGTACACGAAGTCGGGGAGCTGGTTCACCCGGCGCCACGGAATGGGCCGGTCGCTCGTGAGGCTCCGGCGCACCGGCGCGAACAGCGGCCCCGCAAGCCAGACCGACGAGTGGCAGGGCACGCACGTGGCCGTGGGCGGCAGGCCGGCCGATGCTTCGCGGTCGGCGCTCTCATGGCAGTAGCGGCAGTCGATGCGGAAGCCGGTGGCATGGAGGCGGTGGTCGAATGGAATCGGCTGCCGCGCGCCGCGTCCCTGGCCGGTCACCGCGGGCGAGCGGACCCAGTACATCGCGCCCGCCGGCACGAGCACCAGGAGCGCGAGCGCTACGCCGAGCGCCCGCGCCGCGATCCGGTTGCTCCGAGGCGGGAACAAGGCGGCCATTCACGCTCAGCGCCTCCTCAGCGCGCCGACCAGCGTGGCTCCCGCGAGGGCGGCGCCGCCGACGGTCCCGGCCACCAGTGCCGCCCGGCGCCGCGCCCGCTGCTCCGCCGCCTGGCGGCGCTCCACCAGGACGGACTCGGCCGGCGTGCGGCGCGGCACGCCGCTCTCCTCGGCCAGGGCGAGCTGCAGCAGCTCGGCCAGGTGCAGGGCCCGCCGCGCGGTGCCCTGCGCGATCTGCTCGCGACAGCTGAAGCCGTCGGCCACCACCAGGGTGCCGCGGTCGGCCGCGCGCACCGCGGGGAGCAGCCGGTGCTCCCCGCAGGTGCGCGACACCTCGTAGTGATCGCCGGTCTCGAACCCGAAGGCCCCGGCCATGCCGCAGCAGCCGGGCTCGGGCATCACCACGTCGAGCCCCAGCCGCCCGAGCGCCTCCTGCTCGGCGCCGAAATCCAGCACCGACTTGTGATGGCAATGGCCGTGCACCAGCGCCTTGCCCTGGAGCGCGGGCCAGCGGAAGTGCGGCGCGTGCTTGATCAACATCTCGTCCAGCGTGAAGATCTGACCCGATAGCCGCCGGGCATTCTCGTGCCGGGGCAGCAGGTTGGGGAGCTCGTCCCGGAACACCGAGGCGCAGCTCGGCTCGAGCACCACGATGGGCGTGCCCGACCGAATGGCCGGCTCGAGCGCCCGCAGCACCTCCAGCAGGCGGCGTCGGGCCTGGCGCAGGAAGCCGTAGTCGTAGAGCGGCCGGCCGCAGCACAAGTCGCCGCGCGGGACGCTGACCTGGAAGCCCGCGCGCTCGAGCACCTCCACCGCGGCGCGCGCCGTCTCGGGGTGGAAGCAGTTGTTGAAGGTGTCGGCCCACAGCACCACGGGCGTGCCCGTCTCCGTGGGCCCGCGACGGCGAAACCAGCGGGTGAACCGCTCGGGCGCGAACGCCGGCGGACGCCGCTCGGGGGCGAGGCCCGCTACGAAGCCGCCCAGCGCGCCGAGCACCGGCGCGTGAAGGGCCGCGTTCACCAGGGTGGGCGCGACGCCGGCCAGGCGCGCCCACTGGTGAATCCAGCCGAACGCATAGGCATGGCGCGGGCGGAGCCGCCCATCGTAGTAGTGCGACAGGAACTCCGCCTTGTACGTCGCCATGTCCACGTTCACCGGGCAATCGTGCTTGCAGCCCTTGCATGCGAGGCAGAGATCGAGCGCATCGCGCACGGCCTCGCTGCGCCAGCCATCGGTGATGATCTCGCCGTTCAGCATCTCCCACAGCAGGCGGGCCCGCCCGCGGGTTGAGTGCTCCTCCTCGCGGGTGGCCATGTAGCTCGGGCACATGACGCCGCCGCCTTCGCGCCGACACTCGCCGACACCCACGCAGCGGAGCGCCGCCCGGCCGAACGCGTGGCGATCCGCGGGGTACTGGAACCAGGTGGCCGGCGCGGGCGGGTTGTAGTCGGGGCCGAGCCTGAGGTGAGAGGTGATCGGCGCGGGATTCACCACCTTGCCGGGATTCATGCGCCCCGCGGGGTCCCAGATCGCCTTGAACTCCCCGAACGCCTCGATCAGCTCCGGGCCGAACATCTTGGGCAGCAGCTCCGCGCGCGACTGGCCGTCCCCATGCTCGCCGCTGAGCGAGCCGCCGAACTCGAGCACCAGATCGCTCGCGTCGTCCAGGAAGGCGCGGAAGGTCCGGACCCCGTCCGCCGTGTAGAGATCGAACGGGATGCGGCAGTGCACGCAGCCCTGCCCGAAGTGCCCGTACAGCGCCGTTTCGTAGCCATAGCGCTGCAGCAGGCGATTGAACTCGCGCAGGTAGCCGCCGACCCGCTCCGGCGGCACCGCCGAGTCCTCCCATCCCTCCCAGGTGTCGGGGTGGCCCGGCACCCACGCCGTCGAGCCGAGTCCGCCTTCGCGCACCTTCCAGATCCGGTGCTCCTCCGACGGGTCGTCGAACAGCTTCATGGTGGGCGGCGAGCTTCCCCGGCCCAGCTGATCCATGAGCTTGCGCGCCTGGGCGTCGCTGTCCTTCCTCGACTCGCCACCGAACTCCACCAGCAGCCAGCCGCCGCCGGGCGGCAGCAGCGAGATGTCGGCATTCTCGTCGCCCTTGGCGCGGACCCAGTCGAACAGGCAGCGGTCCATTCCCTCGAGGCCCGTGGGCTGGTGCGGCAGGATCTCACCGACCCGGTCGGCGGCCTCGTACACGTTGGCGAAGCCCAGCACCAGGAGCGACCGCGCCTTGGGCGCCGGCACCAGCCGGAGCGTGGCCTCGAGGATGGTCACGCAGGTGCTCTCGGTGCCGACCAGTGCGCGGGCGACGTTGAAGCCGTTTTCCGGAAGCAGCTCGTCGAGGTTGTAGCCGGAAACGCGGCGAGGCAGCTTGGGCATGCGGTGCCGGATCTGGTCCGCGTACCGGTCGCGGAGCGCCAGCAGCCGCGCGTAGATCTCGCCCCGGCGGCCGCCGCCGCGGATGATCGCCGCGAGCTCGTCGTCCGGCGTCGGGCCCACCCGAAGGCCGACGCCATCGTAGGTGAGGATCGTGAGCGACTCGGTGTTGTCCGAGGTCCGGAGGCCGAGCCCATGCTTGGCGCACAGGAGCGAGTGCACGCCGCACGAGTTGTTGCCCAGCATGCCGCCCAGGGTGCAGTGCGTGTGGGTGGCAGGATCGGGCCCGAAGGTGAGCCCGTGCGCCTCGGCGGCGTGGCGGAGATCGTCGAGCACGCAGCCGGGCTCCACCCGCGCAAGCCGCCGCTCGGCGTCGACCTCGAGCACCGAGTGCATGTACTTGGAGAAGTCCATCACCACGGCCGCATTGCAGCACTGGCCCGCCAGGCTGGTCCCGCCGCCCCGGGAGAGAATCGGGGCGCCGTGCTCGCGGGCGATGGCGACCGTGTGCACCACGTCGTCCACGTCGCGCGGGAGCACGACGCCGATGGGCACCTGCCGGTAGTTGGAGCCGTCGGTGGCGTACAGCGCGCGGCTCCCGTCGTCGAACCTCACCTCGCCGCGCACCCGGGCGGCGAGCTCGTGGGCCAGGGCACGCGCATCCAGCGGCCGGGAGGTGGCCGGGGTATCGGCCGCGCGGAGCCGCTCGAACCGCACCGCCTCACCGCGGGCGCGCTCCCGCGTCAGGCTCGCCATATGGCCTCGCGGCTTCCGGCCGCGGCGCTCAGCTGATCGGACTCGTCGTCCACGATCGGCAGGATGTGCCCGCCGTAGCGCAGCACCGCGACTTTGGCCTGCTGGCCCTGTCGCTCGAGCGCGAGGCCCAGCGCGGCGGTGGCGGTGGGAGCGGAGCGGAACCCCAGGCGATGCGCCTCCTCGGGCTTGACGCCAGGCGAGACCATGATGCAGTCGGCCCGGTCCACGATCTGGGCCACGTCGGCCAGGATCGCCACGCCCACCAGGTCCTTCACGCCGCCCTCCTGGACCATCCGCACCAGCTCGGCGTGGGGCCGGTAGCCGATCTGGAGCACGTTGGTGTGGTTGCTGGCGACGCCTTCCGGGTTGGGCGCCACCAGGATGAGCGACCCGCCGGTCTTCACCACCACGTCGCCGGCATAGAGGCCCTTGGCCGACTGCCAGAAGTCGCGGTCGGCCGAGTGCGAGTCGGCCAGCACGATGTCGGCGCGGGTGGGGATGTGGACCCCGTAGACCTCGCGCGCCCGGCGGCAGCCGGCGCGGTGGGCCGCCACGATGTCGCCCACGAAGCAGCCCGCGATGTGGCGCTCCACGTCGTAGACCACGTTCACCAGGTAGCGGAGCCCGGCCATCTTCGCCGCCTCCTCCATCCGGAGCCGCATGGGATTCTCCGGTACCCCCATCACGGTGACCGACATGTGCATCGACGCTTCCCACTGGTTCCGGTCCATCATCTCGGGCCCCGCGACGCCGGGGAATGCGATCTTGGCCCCGCCGGAGAAGCCC
>DASSMN010000213.1:0-4259 GCA_035688885.1 Gemmatimonadales bacterium | reverse complement strand
TTGCGTGTGCGGTATGCAGACCTTTGGTGCGACTGACAACGCCGATTCCCTGGTGGGCCGCGAGTTGCTTCGCGGGCTTCGGGTGGTGGAGCGCCTTGGAACCACCACCGAAGGGCCGCTGTATCGCGGGCAATACTCGGCGACCGGGCCCCCGGTGGCGATCAACGTGCTCCGGGTCCCCTCGGCCGCTCCAAATGGTTCAGCCCCCGGCTCACTGAGCGAGCGGCATTGGCAGCAGCTCCGACGCGCCTGCTTGATCCAACACCCCAACGTGGCTGGTCTCCTGGACGTCGGCGAAACGCCGGACGGCATCGTCTACGCAGTCGCCGAGCTGCTCGCCGGCGAGCTCGTGTCCGACATCCTGGCCGTGAGCGGCGGCATCCCGTCCGCGGAAGCGGTGGACATCAGCCTTCAGGTGGCGGAGGGGCTCCAGGCCGCGCACGCCGCCGGCGTGGTACACGGCAGCGTGTCTCCGCAGACCGTGCTCGTGACCGGGCGCGGCGAGCGTCTGACAGTGAAGCTGATCGGCTTCGACTTCACCACGGAGCCCGAGGCGCGGGCTGACCCACGCCCCGGGACTTCCTGGGCCGACGACCGGGTCGATCCCACCGACGACATCGCGGGGCTGGGCGTGCTGCTCCACTGGCTCCTGACCGGCGCGCCACCGGATGGTGAGCGCAGAACGCGTGCGATCCCGGCGGCGCTCCAACGCATCATCGACCGCTGCCTCGGCGCTCGCGGGCGCCACTACCCCACCGTGGCAGCCGTGGCGGAGGATCTGGCCCGACAGGCCGCGCTCGCCCGACGGCCACCGCGCCCGGTGCGCCGCCGGGCGACGCTCCTCGGCGCTCTCGTCGTCGGGGTGGCGCTGCTGGCGGCCGGCCTGTGGTTCGGGTGGGGCCGAATCCGGGACGAGTCCGCCGAAGCGCGAAGCGAGGTGGGCACCGGGGCAGGCGACGTGGCGCCGGATTCACAGCCGCTCCCCGCAGTGCGTGCGGCAGGCCGACCGGTAGATTCGGCCTCACCAGCGGGGCACCCTCGGTCCCGGGCGGGCGCCGGACGGAGGGACTCGAGCCTCGCGGCGTCCCGGACAGTGCCCCCGGGAGACCAGAGCTCGGCGGCCACTCTCAGCCCGTTCCGGCGATCGCATCCCTGGGCCGCCGAGCCCCAGGGGCAGACCTACTTCTCGAGCAGTTGCCCCAAGGCCCTTCGCGCCGCGGATCTGCTCTACTTCAGGACCGAAGCCGAGGCCCGCGCGACGGGCCGCACCCGCTCGCGCGAACCGCACTGCTCGTGATCCCTCGCTTGACTCCGCGTGGGGCAGGGTCGAGAATACCTTGACCCCTGAACATCCATGGCTCCGCGCGCGGCCCCGTTTCTGGCCCGTGGAGCGGTGATTGGAGTCGTCGTGCCACCTACGCCCGAATCCGGGCCAGCCCCCGCCACCATCCTGCTGGTGTCGCTGACCGACCGGCTCACCGGCCTGACCAATCGGCGCGGGTTCTCGGTGCGAGCCGAGGACGACTTGCGACGCGCCCGCCGCTCGGGGGCGCCCTTTGTGCTGGGAGTGGCCGACGTCGACGGTCTGGGACACATCAACGCCGTGCACGGCCGCTTGGAGGGCGATCGCGCGCTGCGCGATGCGGCCAGCCTGCTTCGCGCCACCTTCCGCCACAGCGACGTGCTCGCGCGGATCGGCGGGGACGAGTTTGCCCTGCTGCTGCGCGACACCGGGCCGGAGTGCCAGGAGCGCGCCCGGCGGCGGCTGGCGCGCCGACTGGATGAGCACAACCGGGGCGCCGAGCGGCGCTGGCGGCTCAGCATGCGCCTGACCTTTTCCCCGGGGCGGGCAGAGCAGTCGGCCTCGGTGGATCAGCTGCTCGCCGGGCTCCCGTCCGGCGGGGGCGACAGCCCGGGCTAGGCGCCGGGTGCCGCACCCTTGTGGTTCAGCCGCAACAACCACCGGTGCAGACGTTGGAAAGATCTTCAAAGGCAACGACTTAACCGACGGGTGAGGGCTCGTTTGGTGGCTCGGTTCCTGCACCGCGAGCACCGTCCCCTGTCTCCAGGTCCTATGGCACGAACCGCCTCTGTCCTCCGCATCGCTTGCGCGCTCACGCTGGCCGCCGCATCGCTCACCTGTAACGGCGACAACGTGACGCGTCCGGACGAAGCGACTCCCAGCTTCGCGACGGCCGGCGCGCCCGCGACGCTCAGCATCAACCGGCAGCCGCCGACGGCGGCGCTCGACTCGGAGGTCTGGGGCCCCACGCTGCAGCCGGTGATTCTGGTGAAGGACGCGGCCGGCGTCGTGGTGCCGGGCGTCGTGGTCACCGCGAGCATCGCAACTGGAACCGGCACCCTTCAGGGCACCCTTACGGCCACCACGAAGACCAACGGCACCGCGGCCTTCGTCGACCTGGGCATCGCGGGACCAGGGGCGCAGACCCTGCGGTTCAGCACGGGCGCCCTCACCAAGACCTCGCGGACGATCACGATCAACGCGCTGCCGCCGGAGGCCACCACGGGCAAGTGGGACGCGCCGGTGGATTGGGCCATCGTGCCGCTGCACGCGAGCCTGCTGCCCACCGGCAAGGTGCTCGCCTGGGGCAAGTACGAATCCAACGGCACCATGGCCATGCCGCGGCTGTGGGACCCGGCGGTGGGAGCGCCGAGCACGGCACAGATGATCAACGTCGACACGATGCTGTTCTGCTCGGGTCATGCCTTTCTGCCCGACGGCCGACTCATGGTGAGCGGTGGGCACAAGGCGGACGATCGCGGCCTCGACGTCACCAACATCTTCGATCCCGTGAGCCAGACCTGGGCCTCGGGCCTGCCCAAGATGGCCAAGGGGCGCTGGTATCCCACGGTCACGACGCTGTGGGACGGACGGATGATCACCGTCGCCGGCCGCGATACGACCTCGAAGGTGGTGCTGCTGCCGGAGGTCTGGGAGAACAATCAGTGGGTGCAGCTGACGGGTGCGTCGCTGAGTCTGCCCTACTACCCGCGGGACTTCGTGGCACCTAACGGGAAGGTGTTCTACGCGGGCGAACGGGTGACGTCCCGGTGGCTCAACCCCGACGTGGTGACGACCAAAGGGCGTGGGAGCTGGAGCTGGAACTCGACGTTGAATCACGTCTGGCCGTTCAATCGCGACTACGGCTCGGCCGCGATGTATGACACCGGCAAGATTCTCTACGCGGGGGGCGGCGGGTACTCGCAGTGGGGAAGCCCGGATCCCAAGTCGTCCGTGCCAACGGCGACGGCGGAAACCATCGATCTCAATCTCACCACACCGACATGGCAGAACACCGACGCCATGCATTTCCCTCGCCGTCACCTCAACGCGACCATCCTGCCCGACGGCCAGGTCCTGGTCACCGGCGGCACCAGCGCAGGCGGCTTCAACACCCTGTCGGGCGCCGTCCACGCGGCTGAGGTGTGGAGCCCCAAGACCGGCCACTGGACCCAGCTCGCGAGCAACACGATCGACCGGGCCTATCACGCTATCTCGCTGCTCATGCCCGACGGCACCGTGCTGCACGGCGCCAGCGGCGACGCGGCGGTCCCGGGGAGCGGCGAGCTGTATCCCCGGCAGACCAACAGTGAGCTGTTCCGGCCGCCCTACCTGTTCAAGGGCGCCCGGCCGACCATCACCAGCCTCTCGCAGAGCACGGTAGGGTATGGGGCCAAGTTCACGATCAGCACGCCCAACGGTCTCCAGATCACCGACGTGCGCTGGATCCGGCTGGGATCCGTCACCCACGCGTTCGATGCTAACCAGCGCGCCAACACGCTGGCGTTCACCAAAACGCTCAACCAGGTAACGGTCACGGCGCCCAAGAACGGCAAGCTCGCGCCTCCAGGCCATTATCTCGTCTTCATCCTGAACCGCAACGGCGTTCCCTCCGCGGGCAAGGTCATCAGGGTGCAATAGCCCGCGCGCTGCGAGGCGCCCGCCGGCACGATTCCGTGCTTGCGAGGCGCCCCGCCACAAGCGCTAGATTACCTCGCGTGACAACCAGCACTGCCGACCGCGCCGGCCACCAGGCCCAGGCGCTCGAGCGCGCGCTCCAGGATCGCTTCGGCCTGCGCGAGTTCCGCCCGGGCCAGCGTGAAGCCGCCCTCGCGCTGCTCGAGGGCCGTGACCTGGTCGCCGTCATGCCCACCGGGGCGGGGAAGTCGCTGTGCTTCCAGTTGCCCGCGCTGCTGCTGCCCGGCCTCACCGTCGTGGTCTCGCCGCTCATCGCCCT
>DASSMN010000215.1:0-3476 GCA_035688885.1 Gemmatimonadales bacterium | reverse complement strand
CGAGTTCACCTCCGAGATGGAGACGGAGCTCGACCGGGTGGAGGAAGGGGAGCTGGGCTGGCAGGCGGTCCTGCAGGACTTCTACGGTCCCTTCAGCAAGGCGCTCGAGGCGGTGGACCTGAACGCCCTGGTGGCCGACGCGCACGGGCTCAAGCCCGAGGACCTGGCCAAGGAGCGCTGCCCCAAGTGCGGCTCGGCCATCGAGCTCAAGACCGGGCGGTTCGGGCCGTATCTGGCCTGCGTCAAGTACAAGGACACCTGCGACTACGTGAAGTCGCTCAAGAAGGCGCGGGCGCCCGACCGGCCCACCGACGAGAAGTGTCACCTGTGCGGCTCGCCGATGGTCATCAAGACCGGCCGCTTCGGCGAGTTCCTGGCTTGCACCACCTATCCCGCGTGCAAGGGCACCCGCGCCATTCCCCTGGGCATCAAATGCCCCAAGTGCATCGAGGGCGACCTGGCCGAGCGCCGCACCAAGCGCGGCAAGTCGTTCTGGGGCTGCGTGCGGTACCCGGCGTGCGACTTCTCCACCTGGAACAAGCCGGTGCCCGACACCTGCCCCGAATGTGGCTGGGTGGGCATGGAGAAGAAGGTCAACAAGGCCGAGGGTGAGACCCGCACCTGCCTCAAGTGCGGCCACAAGATGGTGCTCGTCGAGCCCGAGGAGGTGGCGACGGCGTGAACGCCACCGTCGTCGGCGGTGGTCTCGCCGGCTCGGAGGCGGCCTGGGCGCTGGCGGAGCGCGGCGTCCGGGTAACCCTGTACGAGATGCGGCCGGTGGTGCCGACGCCGGCGCATCGCACCGATCGGCTGGCCGAGCTGGTCTGCAGCAACTCCTTCAAGTCCACCGACCTCACCAACGCGCACGGCCTGCTCAAGGCCGAGCTGCGCGCGCTCGGCAGCCTGCTGCTGCCGTGTGCCGACCTCGCGCGGGTGCCCGGCGGCACCGCGCTCGCGGTGGATCGCGAGATCTTTTCGCAGACCGTGCACGACCGTGTTATCGCCCACCCGAACATCAGCGTGCGGCGCGAGGAGACCGCCGAGCTTCCGTCGCCGGCCGTGGTGGCCACCGGGCCGCTCACATCGGCCCGGCTCACCGAAGCGATGGTGAGACGGCTGGGCTCGAGCGCCCTCGCCTTCTACGACGCGATTGCGCCGGTCGTGTCCGACGATTCGCTCGATCACGAGCGGCTCTACGCCCTGTCCCGCTATGGCAAAGGCGACGGGGACGACTACCTCAACGCGCCGCTCGACGGCCCGTCCTACGACCGCTTCCTCGACGCCCTGCTCGAGGCCGATCAGCACCAGGGCCATGACTTCGACCAGGTGCCGTACTTCGAGGGCTGCCTGCCGGTGGAAGAGATGGCACGTCGAGGCCGGGAGACGCTTCGGTTCGGCCCCATGAAGCCGGTCGGCCTGCCGGACCCACGCACCGGCCGCGAGCCGCACGCGGTGGTTCAGCTTCGCCGTGAGGACCGAGCGGGACAAATGTGGAATCTGGTCGGCTTCCAGACGCGGCTCCGGATTCCCGAGCAGCAGCGGGTGTTCCGCATGATTCCCGGCCTCGAGCAGGCGGAGTATCTGCGGTTCGGCAGCATTCACCGGAACTCGTATCTCAACAGCCCGGCGAGCCTGGGACCGGGGCTCACCGCGCGCGATGACGATCGGCTGTTCTTCGCCGGCCAGATCACCGGGGTCGAGGGCTATACCGAGTCGCTCGGCACGGGGCTCCTGGCCGGCATCAACCTCGCGCGACGCCTCGAGGGTCGGCCGGTTGCCGTCCCTCCGCCGACCACCATGCTCGGCGGCCTGTACCGCTACCTGGCCGAGGCCGACCCCAAGCATTTCCAGCCGATGAACGCCAACTTCGGGCTGCTCGAGCCGCTGCCCGGCAAAGTGAAAAAGGATCGGAAGAAGCAGCTGCTGGTGGAGCGGGCGCAGGCCGAGCTCGATCGCTTCCTGACGGAGCTCCGGTGACATTCACGAAGCTGGCGGTACCTGCACCGGTGATCTCCGGCCCCACCGGACAGCTCTCCCGCGGAGAGTGGTGAGATGTCCGTACCCAACGAGATCGCCGAGTTCCTCACTTATCTCGACAAGCAGCGCGGCCAGTCGCCCAACACGGTCAAGGCCTACCTGCGCGACCTCGCCATGTTCGCCGCCTTCTGCGACCGCCACTACGGCGGCAGCTGGCAGTGGGAGACGGTCGACCGCCTCGGCATCCGGAGCTTTCTGGGCGAGCTCCAGCGCCGCGGCCTGTCCAAGCGCTCTGCCGCCCGCGCGCTCTCGGCGGTGCGGAGCCTGTACCGTTACCTCCAGGAAAACCACGGCGTCGCCGTCAACATCGCGCGCGCCGCGCGGAGTCCCAAGCTGGACAAGCGGCTTCCCACCTACATGGACCGCGAGCAGACCCAGGCGCTGTTCGACTGGGCCGAGGCGCGCGCTCGGACCGACGAGTTCACGGCGACGCGGGACCTCGCGATGCTGGAGCTGTTCTACTCCACCGGGGTCCGGCTCTCCGAGCTGAGCGGCATGAACCTGGAGGATCTCGACCTGCTCTCGGATCAGGCCAAGGTCCGCGGCAAGGGGCGGAAGGAGCGCATCGTGCCGGTCGGCTCGCGCGCGGTGGCCGCGATGCGGCGCTATCTTAACCACCGGGAGACCGCGGTGGCCCGGCCCGGGGGCGACCGACGAGCCGTTTTCGTGAGTCGGCGCGGCAAACGCCTCGCGCCGCGCGGCGTGCAGCGCGCCATGCACCAGATGTTCGACGCCGTGGGAGGCGACACCCTTCGGGTGCACTCCCTGCGCCACACCTTCGCCACGCACATGCTCGATGCGGGCGCGGACCTGCGCGCGGTGCAGGAGCTTCTCGGCCACGCGTCGCTGAGCACGACGCAGGTATACACTCACACCAGCGTCGAGCGGCTCAAGCAGGTGTACAACCAGGCGCACCCGCGGGCGTAACTCGACCAGCGACGAATTCAAGGACGCATGCAGACCTTCCACGGCACCACTATCCTGGCCGTCCGCAAGAACAACCGCGTCGCCCTGGGCGGCGACGGCCAGGTCACCATGGGCGAGACCGTCATGAAGGCGCGGTCCACCAAGGTGCGGACGCTCAAGGGCGGGAAGATCCTCGCCGGCTTCGCGGGCGCCTCCGCCGACGCGTTCACGTTGTTCGAGAAGTTCGAGGAGAAGCTGGAGCGCTACCCCGGCAACCTGCCGCGCGCGGCGGTCGAGCTGGCGAAAGACTGGCGCTCGGACCGGGTGCTGCGGCGGCTCGAGGCGCTGCTCGTGGTGGCCGACAAGGAGCACGGCTACGTCATCTCGGGCTCGGGTGAGCTGATCGAGCCGGACGACGGGATCCTGGCGATCGGCTCCGGGGGAAACTACGCGCTCGCCGCCGCGCGGGCGCTGTTGATCTCGTCGGACCTTCCCGCCAAAGACATCGTGCAGCGCGCCCTCGAGATCGCGGC
>DASSMN010000485.1:0-3940 GCA_035688885.1 Gemmatimonadales bacterium | reverse complement strand
GCTGCGGTGGATCGCGACCTCTTCCCCGAGCTCCGCGCCGTGCGCGCCGGCATGTCCGTCCTCCCGCTGGGACTGGCGCACGGCCTCGTGGCCTATCTCGAGAAGTTCCCCTACGGCTGCACCGAGCAGCTGGTCAGCCAGGGCGTCCCCGCCCTGGTGCTCGCGCGGCGCCCGGAGTTCGGCATCAACCCCGCCCAGGCCGAGGCGACGTTCGAGAAGGTGCTCGACATGCTGCGGTCGCGACAGAACGAGGAAGGGGCCTACGGGCTCTGGGCTGCCAACGCCCATGTCGATGACTACGTGTCGGTGTACGCCCAGCACTTCCTGATCGACGCCAGGGAGCGCGGCTATCCGGTGCCGCCGGAGGTGCTGGCGCAGGGCGACCGGTACCTGCAGCGCCTAGCGGCGTCCGAAGGCGCGAGCCTGTTCGACGAGCGTACGCGCGCGTACGCGATCTATCTGCTCACCCGGGAGGGCATCATCACCACCGGGTACGCCACGTCGCTCGAGCGTCGCGTGCGGACCAACTATGGCCCCACCTGGCAGCAGGATCTCACCGGCGCATTCCTGGCGGCGACCTACCAGCTGCTGCACCAGGACGGACCCGCCAATACGCTGATCGGCGCATCGCGCTTCGGCCAGAAACGTCCGGCCGACTACGAAGCCTACGATGACGATCTGACGCACGATGCGATGCTGCTGTACCTGCTCGCGCGGCATTTCCCCGCGCGGCTCACTACACTGAAGGCCGAGGCGATCGACGCCATCGTGCGTCCCATCCAGGGCGGGGCCTACAACAGCCTGTCCAGCGCCACCGCCATCCTGGCTCTCGATGCGTACGTCACGGCCAGCGGCCCCGTCGCCACCGGACGCCTCACAGTGACTGAGGGGCTGAAGGATGGATCGAAGCGGATATTGCCGCTCCCGGCGGGTACGTTCCCCCAGGCCGACGTCTCACCCGAAGCGAAATCGGTGGCGTTTGCAAGCGATGCCCCGGTCAACGTCTTCTACCTCCTGAGCCAGGCCGGTTACGATCGCACGATTCCCGCCAAAGCCCTCTCGCAGGGTCTCGAGGTGCTCCGGGAATACACCGACAGGAGCGGGAAACCGGTCAGCGACGTCACCCTGGGCGACGAGCTCCAGGTCCATCTCCGGTTCCGCGCTCTGGGCGGGCGGCCGGTGGCGAGCGTGGCGTTGGTCGATCTTTTGCCGGGGGGCTTCGAGGTGGTCGAACAGCCCGCCGCCGCGTCCGTCCCCGCCGGCGTCACAGCGGACAACGTGGAAGCAGGAGAGGGTGAAGGCGAGCCAGCCACCACCTGGACGCCGACGTTCGGCCAGGCGGTCGGATCGTGGTCGCCCGAATATGCGGAGGTACGAGAAGACCGGGTGAACGTGTACGGTGACGCAGATGCGTCGGTGCGGGAGTTCGTCTATACCGTGAAAGCCACCGCGGTGGGCTCGTTCGCGGTGCCGCCGGCCTACGGCGAAGGGATGTACGACCGATCGGTGCGGGCATGGTCGCAACCGGGCCGGATCACGGTGCGGCGCCCCAGGTGACCACGACCCGCGCGACGATCGTCCGCCGGCTGCGGCGCGCCGGGCTCACGGGCCTTTGCGCCACAGCCACGTTCTGGCTATTGCCGCGCGTGATCCCGCATCAGCCGCTGCGTGCCCGTTTCGTGACGTCCACGGCGGTGTACGACGCGGACGGCGGTCTGCTCCGCCTGACCCGGTCCGCCGACGACCGGTACCGCGTCTGGGTGACGCTCGATCGGATCTCCCCGCTGCTCGTCGACGCCACACTGCTCCAGGAAGACCGGCATTTCCGCCGGCATCCGGGCGTGAATCCGGTGGCGCTGGTACGGGGTGCGTGGCGGACGTACGTGGTGCGACAACGACGCGAGGGCGGCTCGACAATCACGATGCAGCTCGCCCGCCTGCTCTACCACATCCGCTCCTCCACCCCGGGCGGCAAACTGGTGCAGATCGCCCGCGCGGTGCAGCTGGAGCTCTGCTACACGAAGCGGGAGATCCTCGAAGCGTATCTCAACATAGTGCCCTACGGCGGCAACGTCGAAGGGGCCGCCGCCGCGAGCCTCGTCTACTTCGGCAAGGATCCGAGCCGGCTGACGTTGTCCGAGGCCCTGACGCTCGCTGTTCTGCCGCAGAGCCCGACGCGCCGGGCCCCGACGGCAGGGCGGCAGGACGCGGCACTGCGTGAAGCGCGGAATGCCCTGTACGCGCGCTGGCAGGCGACGCATCCCCGCGTCGAAGGCGAAGCGGATCTGATGCAGCTCGCCGTCCACATGGGGTCGCCTGCCGCGCTGCCGTTCCGCGCCCCTCATCTCGTGGATGCCGTCCTCGCCGGCGACGGCGCACCACCGGAAATCCACACCACGCTGGATCGGCAGCTGCAGGCCGTGCTGGAGCGCGAGATCCGCGCCTACGTTACCGCCCAGGCACGGATCGGCGTCCACAACGCCGCCGCCATGCTGGTGGACGTGCGGACCATGGCCGTGAAGGCGCTGGTGGGGTCGGCGGACTTCTTCGATGCCGGCATCGCGGGGCAGGTGAACGGCACCGCCGCCAAGCGCTCGCCCGGCTCGACCCTCAAGCCGTTCATCTACGCCCTGGGTCTCGATCAAGGTGTGCTGCACCCGATGACCGTGCTCAAGGACGCGCCATCCGCTTTCGGCGCCTATAGCCCCGAAAACTTCGATGGCCGGTTCGTGGGACCGCTTACAGCCCGGGACGCGCTGATCCGCAGCCGCAATGTGCCGGCGGTGTATGTCGCCTCACAACTGTCCAAACCGGATCTCTACGACTTCCTGGAGGTGGCCGGCGTATCAGGACTGCGATCGCGGGAGTACTACGGGTTGGCGCTGGTGCTGGGCGGCGGCGAGGTCACCATGGAGGAACTGGTCTCGCTGTACGGCGCGCTGGCCAATCAGGGCCTCGTGCGACCGGTGCACTATCGCGCCGACCAGACGCCGGAGGCCGGTGTCCAGGTGTTGAGCCCCGAGGCGAGCTACGTGACACTCGACATGCTCAAGGACAACCCGCGACCCGATGCGCCGTCCGCCGCGAGGCAAGGCCGGCTCTCCGTGTACTGGAAGACCGGCACCTCCTACGGGTTCCGCGATGCCTGGACCATCGGGATCTTCGGTCCCTACATTCTGGCCGTGTGGATCGGGAACTTCGACGGCGAGGGGAATCCCGCGTTCGTCGGCGTGCAGGTGGCGGCCCCGCTCTTCTTCCGGATGGTGGACGCGATTGAGGCCCAGCAGCCTTCGTTGGGAGAGCCGGTCTGGAGGTTCCCTGCGAACCTGACACTCGTCGATGTCTGTGCCGGCTCGGGGGATCTCCCCAACGCCGACTGCCCCCGGACCGTGCCGACCTGGTTCATTCCCGGCAAATCCCCGATTCGCATCAGCACGCTCGACCAGGCGCTCCTAATCGACGATCGCACGGGGTTGCGGGACTGTCCGCCCTACACGCCGGGACCCGCACATCGGGTGGTCTACGAGATGTGGGGCTCCGACATGCTCAGGCTGTTCCAACAGGCGGGGCTGCCACGCCGCACCCCGCCGCCCTTCGACCCACGGTGCGAATCACATAGCACCGGGCTTCCGGGGAGCTCCCCGCCGCAGATCACCTCGCCGCTCAGGGGCGTCGTGTATTCGCTCCGTGCCTGGCGGATCGGGCAGGAGACCTTCACCTTGCGAGCCACGTCCGGCGCCGGCGTCCGGGCGGCGTACTGGTTCATCGGGAAGACCTTCCTGGGACAGGTACCGCCGGGGGGGAGCCTCGCGTGGAAGCCGCAGGCGCCGGGGTCGTTCGTGGTCCGGGTGGTGGACGACCAGGGTCAGGCCGATGCCCGTCTGGTCCAGCTGGCGGTGGTGCCGTAAGCGCACCCCCATCTGTGCAGTTCATCCCGCCC
>DASSMN010000490.1:0-3443 GCA_035688885.1 Gemmatimonadales bacterium | reverse complement strand
CTTCAACCGTGTTGTAGGCGAGGGTGAGGTAATTGAGTGCGAGGCCGCGTCGAACCAGCTCTGTGCGACCAGAAACGGTGGCATCCGCCATGGAACGGAACTTACAACGCTACCAGCGTCTCACCTGGGACTGTCACCTGCGGCGCCCTTCGTCGCCTGCCTCAACCAGCGCTCGATGTGGGCGCGGAGCACGGGCAGCGGAACGTTGCCGTTCTCCAGCACCCGGTCGTGGAACTCCTTGATGTCGAACCGGGCACCCAGGCGCTGCTCGGCTTCCCGGCGCAGCCGCTCGATCTCCAGCCGGCCCACCATATACGAGGTGGCCTGACCGGGATTGGCGATGTACCGGTCGACCTCCGATTCGATGACCTGCCGATCGTACATCAGGTGGGCCAGCATGTAGTCGATGGCCTGCTGCCGAGTCCAACCGAGCACTGCGAGCCCGGGATCCACCACCAGGCGGGCGGCGCGGAGCGCCTGCTCGTCCAGCTCCCCGAACCGGTACAGATCGGACGAGTACAGCCCCATCGTATCCGCCAGCCGCTCGGCGTACAGTGCCCAGCCCTCCCCGAACCCGCTGAAGAACAGGTAGCGGGTGAGCGGATGCGCGCCGGCGCGCTCCTGGGCGATCGCGCCCTGGAGATGGTGGCCGGGAATCGTTTCGTGAAAGGCCGTCCCCTCGAGCGGCGGCATGAGCTGCGGCGGCGTGACGCCCGCGTTGATGCGCCACCGCCCCGGCCGACTCCCGTCGGGCGTGCCCGAGACGTAGGAGTTGGGGCAGCCGGACTTCTCCTCGAAGGGCAGACACGGGTCCACGATCACGTCCGAGTGGGGCAGCCGTCCGAACCAGCGCGGCATCGCCGCCTTGGCGCGGGCCACGGCCAGTTCCGCCACGCGGATCAGCTCGGCCCTGCGGTGGAACATGAGGGCACTGTCGGCGCGGAGCCGGTTGAACAGGGTGGGATAGTCGCTGGTGTGGAACAGCCGCTCCGCGAGAGGACGCATCTCGGTCTGGAGCGCCGCCATCTGCTCGGCGCCCAGCTTCGCCAGCGCCTCGGGAGCGACATCGAGCGTGGTCGACGCCCGGACCCGGGCGCGGTAACACTCGACGCCGTGCGGCAGAGCGGACAGCGCAGTCGTCGCGCGGGCGTGGGGGACATACTCGGTTGCCAGGAACTCGCGATAGCGCCGCACGGCCGGCACGACGTCACGCTGGACAATGGCGAACACGGCGACGCGGAATCCGGGCGTGGAATCGCGGTCGGCCAGGCCGCTCAGCGGCGAGCGCTCCACCGGAAACCGCAGGATCGCGTCGAGCTGCTCGAGCACCACTTCGGCGTTGCCGCGCGGCTGCACGTACCCGGTGCGGATGCCCTCCCGGAGGTTCGCGATCTCGGTATCGAGATACGCCGGGATCTTCCGCCAGCGCGTCAGCGCCGCATCTCGGTGCTCGGGCGTGCCGAGGGGCTGAAGCTGCGCCACCACGGGCAGATTGATCTGCCAGCCGCTCTGCTGGTCGAGGGGCAGCAGCTCGGTGTGACAGACACGAGCCTGTCTGGCCGCCTCCAGGACCTCGCGCAGGACGCCGTAGGTCACCGCTTCAGGCCGGCCCTTCAGCGCTTCGGGCCGAATGGTCCGGAGCTGGTTGAGCCAGCGGTCCTCCTGCGCCCGCCACCGTCCTATGCCGCTGAGCGAGTTCTCGTCGAGTCGGTCATTCGGCGCGTCAGGGATGCCCGAGAAGAGGCCGGTTACAGGGAAGGTGTGGACCCAGGTGGCGAAATAGTCGTCGGCCAGGGCATCCAGCCGGCGAGCGTCGTCGCCCGATTGCGGGGCCGCACCCGCGGGTGGAGGGGTGCCCCCACACGCCGCAAGTGCCAAGGCGAGGATGGTGATGGTCAGATGGTGGGTACGCATGCGAACCTCAACAGGAATACAGGACCGCGGCCGCCGGAACAGCGAGTGGCTCCTCTTTGCCCGGAGCGGCGGCCCACCTAGCTTAGGGCCATGCCGGCCCTGGTCCAACGTGGACGACTCATCGCGCTGCTCCTGCTGCTGCTCACCCCTGGCCTAGGGGGCTGGGCCGTGCAGGCGCTACATCCGTGTCCCACAGCCGCGATGGGTCACCACCACGGATCCGACGGCCGCCAGGGTGGCTCCGACGTCCCGGACCACAAGGCCCGGTGTCACTGCATCGGGTCGTGTCATGCCACCCCCGCCGTCGAGCCCTCCAGCGCGCCCACGGTGGCGGCGCCCATCCCAGCCTACTGCCTTACGCAACATCGCCCCGACGAGTCGCATTTGCTCGTAACCGGACGGCTCCCCGAGCTCCATCCACCGGCTACGGCCCCTCCCAGCCTTTCCTGAACCTCTGATCGACTGCCGCGGTCCCTCCCACGGATGACGAGCATCCGTGCTGCGTGGTGCCGCGCACCACAGGGACAGGATGGCCCATGTTCAGCTTACTTCGGCGCGCGCTGCGCGCCGCGCCCTGCGTCCTCGTCGGCGCCACCGGCGTCGGATCGTTGCAGGCTCAGGAGAGCGGCACGGTTACCGGCGTGGTCCGGTCGGCGCTGACCGATTCGGTCCTGCCAGGCGCGTTGGTGTCGCTCGAGGGCGGCACCGTCAATCTCCAGGCCGACGGCGACGGCCGATTCCATATCCAGGTTCCCCGAGGGCGCCGGCGGCTGGTCGCCAAGGCACCGGGCTTCCTGCCCGGACGACTCACGGTCGAGGTGCGAACGGCGGCGGACACCACCGTGGAGATCCGGCTCCGCCCGGTAGCCACCGAGCTGGCGGAGCTCACGGTGATCGGAACGCTGGAGGACCAGGACGAGCGGCGGAGCCGTCTCGATCGTGTGCCAGGGAGCGTGGCACTGGTGGAATCGGCCGAGCTGCGCGAGACGCGCCAGGCCAACCTCAAGGACGCGCTGGGGCTGGTGCCCGGCGTGTACGTTCAGCCGCGCTTCGGTGCGGCCGAGGAAAGCCAGATTTCCATTCGGGGATCGGGCCTGCGCAACAACTTCCACGCCCGCGGCGTGAACCTGCTGGTGAACGGTATGCCGTACCGGAATGCCGACGGGTTCACCGACTTCGAATCGCTCGAGCTGCTCAACACCGAGAGCATCGAGGTCTACAAAGGTGGCAATGCGCTTCGGTTCGGCGGGTCCACGCTGGGCGGGGCCATCAACCTGGAGACCCGGACCGGATACGGTGCGCCCGCGCTCGGCGTCATGGCCGAGGGCGGGAGCTTCGGCTTCTTCAAGTCACAAATAGCGTCGGGCGGCACGGCGGGCCAGCTCGACTGGTACGGCAGTTTGACGCGCACCACGCTCGACGGGTATCGCGACTGGGGCCGGCAGGGTCGCACCCGGGGGAACGCCCACCTGGGCTACGTGCTGTCGCCATCCACCGACCTCCGCGGCTTCTACTTTTTCGCGCGCGTA
>DASSMN010000133.1:0-2902 GCA_035688885.1 Gemmatimonadales bacterium | reverse complement strand
CGCTGCCCGCGCGAACCACGACAAAGGCTTTGGGCACGTTGAGGCGCAGAGGGTCCGGACTGGGCACCACCGCGGCCTCGGCGATCTCGGGGTGTTCGACGATCGCGCTCTCGAGCTCGAACGGGCTGATCCGGTAGTCCGAGCTCTTGAACACGTCATCGCTCCGGCCGACATACGTGAGGTACCCGTCGGCATCGCGCGTGGCGATGTCACCCGTTCGGTAGTACCCACCTCGGTACGACCCGGTGGATCGCGACGCCTCGTCGAGGTACCCTCGCATGAGGCCGAGCGGCGGCGGATCGAGCGGCAGCGCGATCTCGCCCTCATCGGACTCGCGGTCGTGCTCGTCGAGCAGCGCAATGCGATACCCGGGCAGCGGCCGCCCCATCGAGCCAGGCTTGACCATCTGGCCCGGCGAGTTGCCGACCTGTGCCGTGGTTTCGGTCTGCCCGTATCCGTCCCGAATGGTCAGCCCCCAGGCGCGGCGAACCCGCTCGATGACCTCGGGGTTGAGCGGCTCGCCGGCGGCGGCCACCTCGCGAAGCCGCACCGCATAGCCCGGCAGATTCTCCCCCACGAGGATGCGCCAGACCGTCGGCGGGGCGCACAGGGTCGTGACGCCGCAGCGCACGATCGTCTCCAGGGTCCGGCGAGCGTCGAACCGCGCGTAGTTGAAGCCGAACACGGTCGCCCCTGCGTTCCAGGGCGCGAAGGTGCTGCTCCAGGCGTGCTTGGCCCAGCCCGGTGAGCTGATGTTCCAGTGCACGTCACCTTCGCGGCAGCCGAGCCAGTACATCGTGGACAGGTGTCCGACCGGGTAGCTCTGGTGGGTGTGGAGAACCAGCTTGGGACGGGCGGTCGTGCCCGACGTGAAGTAGAGGAGCAGTGGGTCGTCGGCCCGGGTGGGCCCGTCCGGGACGAAGTCGGACCCTTCGCGCTCGGCCTCGTTCAGGCTGGTCCAGTCGTCGGGGCCGGGGCCGACCAGCACGCGGGTGCAGTCGGCCGCCAGGTCGCCCAGGCGATGGGCGCCATCCCCATCGGTGACGATGTGGCGGATTTCGCCCCGGGACATCCGGTCGGCGAGGTCCTGTCGGCCGAGCTGGGTGGTAGTGGGAACCAGCACGACGCCCAGCTTCATGCAGGCAAGTACGGCCTCCCACAGCGGGGCCACGTTGGGGAGCATGAGCAGCAGCCGATCGCCACGCCGGGCGCCGAGCCGGCGCAGCAGGTTGGCCAGGCGCGTGCTGCGCGCCGCCAGGTCCGCGAACGACCGCCGGACCTCCGTACCGTCGTCCTCCACCAGCCACAGTGCCGGATGGGTGTTCCCCACGGCGTAGGGATCGAACCAGTCCAGCGCCCAGTTGAACCGCTCGAGCTTCGGCCAGCGGAAGCTTCGGTAGACCTCGTCATACTGCTCGCGATGGGCGAGAAGGATGGCGCGGGCGTCGTGGAACGGGGTCGAGGCCATCGAGGCGCTCCGGTGAAGCCGACGTCGGGCCTGTATGCCGGCCGCGGCGCCGTCCGACGGTGACGAGCTACCTCGCGGTGAGGCGAAGGGGCCTGAGCGGAGAACGGATGATGCGGCTGTCCGCCAGGAGGGCGCGAACCCACCAGTGGTACTCGCCGGGAGGCAGCGCCCGCGCCGCGGGGGGGGAGGCGGCGGTATCGGTGGTAGCGGCCGATGCGGCGACGGCTCCGCTGCTGTCGAGCAGCTCGAGCTGGTAGCGATCGGCCCCGGCTACCGCCTGCCAGGCGAACGTGACGGGCTGCCCTGCCGCGAGCTCGGGGCCGGGCTGCACCAGGACCACGGCGGCGCCCGGGCCTCCGCGGGTGGTCTCGTCGGGATGGCGCAGCAACTGCCGGCCCAGGCCAACGGCGAGCAGCAGGGACGCGGCCAACGCGGCGGGCATGAACCAGCTCCGCCGAGGGGCTCCGTGGGAGGCCACACCGGCGTCGACGCCCGCTCGCTCGACGGTGCGGAGCAGGTCGAAGTCGCGCCGGCACTGGGGGCAGCTCATGACGTGGTCGAGCGTGGCCAGCCGATCCGTCTCGGCACCTTCCCGACGCGCCAGCGCGGCGAGCGCCTCGGGCGCCGGGTGAGTCCCGTCGCCGGGCCGGCCGGCCAGCGCCGCAGTGTACAGTTCGCGCAGACGTTCGTCGCTCACGATGCCTCCCCGTTGCGTTCCCATCCCACGCCCATCTCGTGTAGTCGCTCCCGGAGGTCCGCGAGCCCTCGGTAGAGCAGGTTGCGCGTCTTCCCTTCGGTCCATCCCATCAGCTCGGCGATTTCTTCTCGCGGGTGACCGGTCAGGTACATCTTGACCACGGGTCGGCGGGAAGCGGGGATAGCATCCAGGGCCCGAGCGACCTGCTCGGCCACCTCGGAGCCCTCGAGGGCGCCGTGGGGATCGGGCGCGGGCGCCGCGACGGCAACCGCGGCGCCCGCGTCATCCAGGGACTGGTGGTGCTCGGCCCGGCGAGAGCGCCGGCGGCGGATCACGTCGAGGGCGGCCGAGCTTGCGGTCCGGTATACGTATGACGTGGAGACCTCGCCGATCTGCTCACTGCTCCGCTGGGCCCGCCACAGCCGGATCCGGACTTCCTGGAGCACCTCGTCCAAGTCGGACTCGTCCAGCCGGTAGCGCCGGCCGACCTGCCGCACCATGGCCCCGAACCGCTTGAGGACCGCCTCGACCGCGAGCGACAGATGTTGATCGGGTTCCGGCAGCGTCATGCCGGAAGTATCGGAGCCCCGGACGTGGGGCGCCAGCGTACCAGCGCCGGCCGTGACGGGGGGTCGGCCAACGAGCGCGGGTGCGTCAGGCTTTGATGAAAGCGGCGATCCTGGGATCCCGGCGGAGCGCCGCCAATGCCGCCTCGTCGGGGCGCTCCGGCACGTCTC
>DASSMN010000445.1:0-2540 GCA_035688885.1 Gemmatimonadales bacterium | reverse complement strand
CCGGGTAATGTGGCGCCTAGTACGCTGGAGGCCAGGAGGCTGAACCGCACATGCTACGTCGGCTGCTCTCACTCCTGCTTTTCGGCACCCTGCTGCTCCTGCAGACGGTGGGGACCGTCACGGCCCGGTGCGAAGGCGTGGGCGCCCAGGCCCACCGCACGCCGGTCAGTGACACAGGATGTCGTCAGCATCATCCCGGCACTGATTCACTCCCGGCCGGCGTGCAGCACTGCGCGGCGTCGCCGGGCTGCGCGTCGATGCCCGCGCTTCCCGCCGCCCCAGCCGATAGCCACGAGACCGTGGTGGTCGTGACCGTGCTTGCGGCGATTCTGCCTCAGCCGACTTCGAACTCGCCCGAGCCGCAGGCCCCGCCTCCCCGAGCATAGATCGCCGGCGCTCGCCTTGACAGACAGGCGGTCCTGTCCGGTCGAGGCCACACGTCGCGCGACACCTCCCTTCGTACGCCGGAGTTCCCCGGTCGATGGACCCGGCGGCATGCGCCGATGGGCGCATCCCGCCGCCGCCCCCTGCAGGTGGCGGTCAACTGGGATGGCATGATGATTCGGAATCGTTGCAGAAGTCCCCTCGGCGCCGTGGGGAGCCTAGCTCGACCGTGGTGGGCGTTGCTGCTGGCGGGCGCCGCCGCCATACCCTCGGCCCAGGCCCAGGGCCAGGCGGTGGGCGATTCGCTCACCCTCGCAGGGATCTACGGCCGTATCGACTCCACCCTCCCGCGCGTCAGGGCCGCCCTGGCCACGGTCCGTGCGGCAGAAGCGCGGATCGATCCGGCTCGTCGGCCGCCCGATCCGGAGCTCCAGATCGGCCTCATGAATCGTCAGCTGCCGGGCTTCGGACTGGACCCAGTCCTCGGCATGAACCAGATCCAGCTCACGCAGATGATACCGATCGCCGGCCAGCTCGGTCTGGCGGGTGACGTCGAGCGCGCCAAAACGGCCGCGGCCGACGCCCGGGCGCGCGAGGTCCGGCTCGAGGAGCGGGAGCGGGCGGCCATGGCGTTCTTCGAGCTGTACGAGACCGACCACTCGATCGCCGTCACGGAGGACACCCGGCGGTTGCTGCGGGACCTAGCGACGATCACCTCGTCCATGTACGCCGTCGGTCAGGGCCGCCAGCCCGACGTGCTTCGGGCCCAGGTGGAGCTGGCCCGGATGAACGAGGACCTGGTACGGATGGCGGCCATGCGCACAGGCGCCGCAGCACGACTGAATGCCGTACTGAACCTGCCCACCGGCGTGCCGTTGGCGCCCGCGGCGCTGCCCGTGTTTCCCGATTCGATTCCTTCCCGAGACTCGCTCGAAGCCCTCGCTCTGGCCCGGCGGCCCATGCTCGCGGCCGGCGGGGAGGACGTGCACGCTGCCGAGGCGGCCGAGCGCCTGGCCGGCCGCGAGATCTGGCCCGACCTCGAGGTCGGCGTGCAGTACGGGTGGCGGCCGATGGAGACTGGTACCGAGCAGATGGCGAGCCTGATGCTGGGCTTTCGCCTCCCGATCTGGGCGGGCAGCCGGCAGAAGGCGATGCAACGGGAGACCGCCGCGATGCGCGAGATGGCGGTGGCCGATCTCGCGTCGATGGAAACGGACACCCGGACTCGCGCGGCCGAGCTCTACGCGGACGTGGAGCGAGCCCGGACCTTGCTACAGCTCTATCGGACCTCGGTGCTGCCTCAGGCCGCCGCGACCGTCGCGTCCTCCCTCGCCGCGTATCGTGTGGGGGGCGTGGACTTCATGACGCTGCTCGACGCCAGGATGAGCCTGGGACGCTATCGCCTGGATACGATCAGGCTGGAGGCGGACCTGGGGAGGGCCTTCGCCGGCCTCGAGATGCTCACCGGGACCAACCTCATGCAGCTCGGAGTCGCCCAATGACGACCTCCGCTGGCACCGACGGCTCCCGATCCCGGCGTTACCGCTCCCGGCTGCGGGCCCTGACCATCTTCGCCCTGGCGCTCGCCGCCGCCGTGTTCGCAGCGCTCCGTCTGGGCAAGCGGCCCACTCCGGCCGCGCCAGCCGCCCACGAGCACGGTCCCCAGGCCGTGACCGGCATCCGTCAGCCCGTGCGCCTCTCAGCTGAGCAGGGGCGAAAGATCGGTATCACGTTCGCGCCCGTGACACTCGGCCCCCTCGTGCGCGAAATCCGCGCGGTCGCCCAGGTCACCTACGACGAGACCCGGGTCAGCGTCGTCGCGCCAAAGGTGGATGGCTGGATCGAGCGCCTCCGTGTCAACGCGACCGGACAGCCGGTTCGGCGAGGCGACCCATTGTTCGATCTCTACTCGCCCATGGTGGTCACGGCGGAGCAGGAGCTTCTGCTCGCCAAGGGGTTGAGCGCACAAGTCACCGGAGCCGCGGAGGATACCCGGGCCGGAGCCGCGAGCCTGGTCGAGGCGGCTCGCCGGCGTCTCCTCGCGTGGGACATCGCCCCCAGCGACCTCGAGGCTTTGGAGCGGAGCGGCGAGGTCCGTCGCAGGGTGACGCTCCGGGCGCCGGCCTCGGGGGTCGTAGTGGAGAAGTCTGTCCTCG
>DASSMN010000262.1:0-5637 GCA_035688885.1 Gemmatimonadales bacterium | reverse complement strand
GAGCCCGTCGCAGGCCGACGCCGAGATCAAGCGGCTCTACGAGGCGGTCGACTACGTGGTGGGCCACCTCCGCGAGCTCGGCCAGCGCGTGCTGCAGCGGGCGGGTCCCGAGGAGTCGCGCATCTTCGACGCCCAGATCCTGATGGCCCAGGACCGGGAATTCCTGTCCTCGGTCGAGACCCTGATCCGCAACAACTATCTGAGCGCCGAGACCGCCTACGAGTTCAAGGCGCTCGAGTACCGCAACCTGTTCGCCGGCGCCGCCATGCTGCGCGAGCGCCTGGCCGATCTCCACGCCATCCAGCTCCGGATGCTCAACCGCCTGATGGGCGGCATGGGGCACGAGCTGTGGTCCATCCCGGCCGACGAGCAGGTGATCGTGGTGGCGCACGAGCTCTCGCCCGGCCTCACGGTGCAGCTCGACCGCGAGCAGGTGGTGGGCCTGATCAGCGAAGAAGGCACCCGCACCGCCCACGCCGCCATCCTGGCCCACTCGCTCGGCATCCCGGCGGTGATGGGCGCGGTCGGCGCGCTGGCTGCCATTCCGCCGGGCATGATGGTGCTGCTCGACGGCCAGGCGGGCACCATCGTGCTCGACCCCACCCGCCACGAGCTGGAGGAGGCCAAGACCAAGGTCAGCCGGCGGCACCGGCTCGAGCTCCAGATGGAGGCCGTGGTCGAGGCGCCGGCAGTCACGCCGGGCGGCCGCCCCATCATTCTGATGGGCAACGTAGACCTGCCCGAGGAGATCGAGACCGCGGCGCGGATGGGTGCCCAGGGCGTGGGCCTGCTGCGCACCGAGTTTCTCCTCACCGGCCGAGCCGCGCTGCCCACCGAGACCGAGCAGGCCGACTATTTCCGCCGGGTGGCCACCGCCTTCCACGGCCACACCGTGATCATCCGCTCGTACGACCTCGGCGGCGACAAGTTCCCGGTCGCGTTCAAGGCGCCGGCCGAAGCCAACCCGTTCCTGGGCTGGCGCTCCATCCGGGTCTGCCTCGACGAGCCCGACGTGTTCCGCCCGCAGGTCCGCGCGGTACTGCGCGCCGCGGCCGAGCGGGACATCCAGCTCATGCTCCCGCTGGTGACGCTGGTGGAGGAGGTCGAGCAGGCCCGCGAGATCGTGCTCGAGGAAGGCGAGGCCCTCCGGCGCGAGGGCGTGCGCGCGGCGGAGTCGGTGCCGGTCGGCGTGATGATCGAGACCCCGGCGGCCGCGCTCATCGCCGACCGCCTGGCGGAAGTCGCGGCGTTCTTCAGCATCGGCACCAACGACCTCACCCAGTACACCCTCGCCGTGGACCGCGGCAACGCCCGGCTCGCGGCCCGCTTCACGCCGCACCATCCGTCCGTAGTGCGCATGCTCCACTCGGTGCTCCAGGTGGGCCGCGGGGCCGGTATCCCGGTGAGCGTATGCGGCGAGATGGCCTCGGAGCCGCTCAGCGCGGTGCTGCTGCTGGGCCTGGGATACGATCGGCTGAGCGTCTCGCCGCCCGCGCTCCCGCTGGTCAAGTGGGTGATCCGCACCGTGCCCGAGCCCGCCGCCGCCCGCGCCGCGGAGTCGGCGCTGGCCGCCGCCAGCGCGAGCGAGGTGTCGGAGTCGATCCGGAGCGTCGTCGGCGAGTATATCGATGTGCGGCTGCTGGAGTCGGGATGAGGAGGACGGAAGGACGGAAAGACGGAAGGACGGAAAGACCAGCCAACGAACCCGGGCATCGGGCAACGTAGACTGCTGGTGTGCCGGTCCTTCCGTCTTTCCGTCCTTCCGTCCTTCCGTCTTTCCGTCTATCCCGCTAGCTTGCCACCCGCATCTATCCTCTAACCACGGACCACTTTGCGATGGCTGCGCCCAAGCGGCATGTCTTCACCTCCGAATCGGTCACCGAAGGCCATCCCGACAAGGTGGCCGACCAGATCTCCGACGCCGTGCTCGACGCCATCCTCTCGCGCGATCCGGCGGGCCGGGTCGCGTGTGAGACGCTGGTGACCACCGGGATGGCCGTCGTGGCCGGCGAGATTACCACCAAGACCTACGTGCACATTCCCGATCTGGTGCGTGAGACCGTCGAGCGGATCGGGTACACCGACGCGACGTACGGCATGGACGGCCGCACCTGCGCGGTGCTGACCTCGATCGACCGGCAGTCGCCCGACATCGCGATGGGCGTGGACGCCAACCCGGAGAAGGCGCAGGGCGCCGGCGATCAGGGCATGATGTTCGGCTACGCCACCAGCGAGACCCGCGAGCGGATGCCACTGCCGATCATGCTGGCGCACCGGATCGCGGAGCGGCTCGCGGCGGTGCGGAAGGGCCTCAACGGGCTGGATCAGCTCGAGTGGCTTCGGCCCGACGGCAAGTCGCAGGTCTCGGTCGAGTACGAGGGCGACCGGCCGGTAGCGGTCCGCACGGTCGTGGTCTCCACTCAGCACGCCGAGCGCTATGGCAGCCGGCAGCTCGCCAACGGCACGATCCGCGAAGGGGTCATCGAGCACGTCATCAAGCCGGTGCTCGCCAAGGCCGGGCTCGACGCGGGCCGCACCAAGTTCCTGATCAATCCCACCGGACGGTTCGTGATCGGCGGCCCGCACGGCGACGCCGGTCTCACCGGCCGGAAGATCATCGTGGACACCTATGGCGGCATGGCCCGCCACGGGGGCGGCGCGTTCAGCGGCAAGGACCCGTCCAAGGTGGACCGGTCGGCCGCGTACGCCACCCGCTGGGTGGCCAAGAACATCGTCGAGGCCAAGCTGGCCCGCCGCTGCGAGGTGCAGATCGCCTACGCCATCGGCGTGGCGCGGCCGGTCTCGATCCTGGTGCAGACCTTCGGCACCGGCGTGCTGCCCGATGCCAGGCTCGAGCGAATCGTCGACGAGGTGTTCGATCTCACGCCCAAGGGCATTATTGACGCCCTCAAGTTGAGGCGGCCAATTTACAGTCAGACGGCGGCCTACGGACACTTTGGCCGCCGGCCGTTCTCGGGGACCTACCGGGACGACGGGAAGCAGCAGAAGGTGAATTATTTCACCTGGGAAGAGACCAACCGCGTGAAGGACCTGCTGTCGGCGGCGCGTTGACCTTGCTCGTCGGCGTCCGATGACACTGATAGCGGCACGGTCCAACTGCTCAGATGGTAGGGTGCGAGCGGGCTGCGGGGCCGGGGGAGGCTAGGGGTTGGCGGCAGCGCCGCCGACCTTCGGTTGGCGCAGCGCGCCGACCTTCGGTTGGCGGGGCATGGCCAGCCTCCCCGGGCCCCCGCAGCCCGCTCGCACAGGGCAACGTCCCTGGCGTCGACAGCGCCGGACTGACATCACTCAAGAGGACCCGATGAGCGCAACCGCCACAATCTCCAACTACGACATCAAGGACCTCGCCCTCGCCGACGAGGGCAAGCGCCGCACCGAGTGGGCCGAGCGCTCGATGCCGGTGCTGCGCCAGATCCGGGCGCGGTTCGCCAAGGAGCAGCCGCTCAAGGGCCTCAAGCTTTCGGCCTGTCTCCACGTCACCACCGAGACCGCCAACCTGATGAGCACGCTGCGCGCGGCCGGGGCCGAGATCGCGCTGTGCGCCTCCAATCCGCTCTCGACCCAGGACGACGTCGCCGCGCACCTGGTGCGCGATCACGGCGTGCACGTCTACGCCATCAAGGGCGAGGACCACGAGACCTATTACAGCCACATCGCCAGCGCGCTGGCCTTCGCACCCGACATGACCCAGGACGACGGCGCCGACCTGGTCGGGTCGCTCCACATGATCGCGCTCAACCGCCTCGACGACCTGGCCCCGCCCATCCGGAAGTGGGTCGAGACGCTGAGCCAGGACGAGCGGCGGGCGCTGGTGGCGGGGGTCCGCGGCTCGACCGAGGAGACCACGACCGGGGTCATCCGCCTCAAGGCGATGGCCAAGGAGGGCGTGCTCCAGTTCCCCATCGTCGCGGTCAACGACTCGAACACCAAGCACATGTTCGACAACCGCTACGGCACCGGGCAGAGCACGCTCGACGGCATCGTGCGCGCCACCAACCTGCTGCTGGCCGGGAGCACCGTCGTGGTGGCCGGCTATGGCTGGTGCGGCCGCGGCGTGGCCAGCCGCGCGCGCGGGGCGGGGGCCCACGTGATCGTCACCGAGGTGGATCCGCTGCCCGCCCTCGAGGCACGGATGGACGGGTTCGAGGTCATGCCCATGGCCGATGCCGCGCCCATCGGCGACCTGTTCGTCACCCTCACCGGCAACATCCACGTGGTGCGGCCCGAGCACTTCGCCCGCATGAAGGACGGCGCCATCGTCGCCAACTCGGGCCACTTCAACGTCGAGCTCGACCTCGACGGCCTGGCCAAGATCAGCAGCGAGCGCCGCGAGGTCCGGCGCATGGTGGAGGAGTACACCGTCAAGGGCAAGCGCATCATGGTGCTGGGCGAAGGCCGCCTGATCAACCTGGCCGCGGCCGAAGGTCACCCGGCGAGCGTGATGGACATGTCGTTCGCCAACCAGGCGCTGGCCGCCGAGGTCATCGCCAAGGAATACCAGACGCTGGGCAAGGCGGTGCATCGCCTGCCGGTCTCGGTGGATCAGGAGATCGCCCGCCTCAAGCTCCAGAGCATGGGCATCGACATCGATACGCTGACGCCGGAGCAGGTGGAGTATCTGTCGAGCTGGGACGCGGGAACGTGACAGAGGACGGAAGGACGGAAAGACGGGAGGACGGGAGGACCTGAAAAGAGGCGGCCAGCGTGCAGATCCTTGCGCAGGCCGCCTTTGGTCTTTCCGTCCATCCGTCTTTCCGTCTTTCCGTCTTTCCGTCCTTCCGTCTTTCCGTCCTTCCGTCTTTCCGTCCTTCCGCCCTATACTTCGGCATGATCGAAGTCACCGTCGCCCACCTCGGCCTCGACCGGAGCACCAACACCCCCGTCGTCATCCTGCGCGAGAAGGAAGGCGCGCGGGTGCTGCCGATCTGGATCGGTCCCGCCGAGGCCAGCGCCATCGCCATGGAGCTCCAGGGCATGAAGGCGCAGCGGCCACTCACCCACGATCTGCTCAAGCAGGTGCTCGTCGGCCTGGGCGGTGACCTCCGGCGGGTGGTGATCAGCGCGGTCAAGGAGAACACCTACTTCGCCGAGCTGCTCATCCGCCGGGACGATCACGTATTCCAGGTGGACGCCCGGCCATCCGACAGCATCGCGCTCGCGCTCCGCATGCGGGCGCCCATCTTCACCAGCGATCAGTTGCTCGAGCAGAGCGGCGTCGAGGCTGACGAGCCGGGCCCCGACCCGTCCCTCGAGGCGGACAAGCTCAAGGAATATCTCGAGCGGATGGATCCGCAGGACTTCGGGAAGTTCAATCCGTAAGTGACGCGGGGAACGCCGGCCCACGCCCGGACCGACGCGCGGCCGACACACGCCGTCGCCCTCATGCTCGTCACGCTCGCTGCCGTCCCGCTCCACGCCCAGCAGCTTTCAACGGCCGGCGGCCATGTGGTCGTTCCGCGCGCCAGCGACACCATCGCGCTGCCGCACGCCCGGCTGGTGCTCCATCGCGTGGGCCGGGACGCGCAGGGTCCCATCGATTCCATGGTGGCCGACGGAGCCGGCCGATTCCGATTCCGTTTCAAGGCCGATACCAGCGCCATCTACCTGCTGAGCAGC
>DASSMN010000519.1:0-2290 GCA_035688885.1 Gemmatimonadales bacterium | reverse complement strand
GCGGGTGAGACTCTCTTGGGCGGGACGCTCGAACCGGCGCCCCGCCGGCGCGCTCAGGCCAGATCGCGCGGGACGGGCGGGACCGGGCTGGTGAAGATCGGCAGGATTTCCTTGACCGCGAGGGTCAGCGGGATCGCGAGCAACGCCCCCATCGGGCCGAGCACCGCGCCCCAGACCAGCAGCGCGACCACGATCAGCAGCGGCGAGAGCCCCAGGCCGGAGCCCATGATCTTGGGCTTGATCACATTGTCGCCGATGAAGTTGACGACGAAGAACAGGCCGAAGAGAGCGGCTGCCCGGCCACCGCCGTGTTCCAGCAGCGTGAGGATGAACGGTGGGATCAGCGACAGCATGAAGCCGAACGGTACGAAGGCGAACAGGAAGCAGATCACCGCCCAGAGCACCGCGCCGTCGGTGCCCATGAGCAGCATGATCGCCAGGTCGATCACGGCGATGATGATGCCGATCAGGCCGTTGAGGCCCACGAACCGGCGCACCAGGCGCATCGCCTGATCCAGCCGCGCCCGCACGCTGCCGGGGCTCACATCACCGGCGGAGATCACCGGCATTTCGATCAGGAACAGCACGACCAACACGATGGCCAGGAGACCGTACCCGACGAGACCCAGCGCCGCGCCCAGCAGGCCGCCGATCCGGCCCATGATCTTGGCCGGGTCCGGCTTCATCGCCTGATCTACGGCGATCCCCCGGGCGGCAAGCTTGTCGGTGACGTTGTCCACCAGCCCGCCGAGCGCGGCCTGATAGGTCGGCAGGTTCTCGGATAGCCGGCTGATCGAGCGGGTCAGGACCATGATGAGGAGCGCGCCGCCCACCAGTGCGAGGACCGCGGTGAGCCCGATGGCAGCCCCCCGTCCCATCCCGCGCTGGTTGAGGAAGACCGTGATCGGCACCAGAGTGGTGGCCAGCAGGATCGACAGCAGGATCAGATTGACCACCGACGCGGTGGCCTTCATGCCCGCGGCGATGATCACGAGTCCGGCGACCAGCAGCACCGTCCGGAGTAGTGGCGACCGTTCGTCGATGTAGGACATAGTACCTCGCGATGGTCCGACCTCAGGCCCTCAATGTTTCGGCGTCTGCTCCTGTTTCTGCGTCTGCTCCTGGTTCTGCGCCTGCGCCTGCTTCGGCGGCGGGAGCGCCAGCGTATCGGTCACCGGGTCCCAGCCTCCGCCCAGGGCGCGATACAGCCGCACGACCGCCACCCGCTGCTCCCGCTGCAACGCCGACTCCTGCAGCTCGGCGTCGAGCTGGGTCCGCTGCGCGTCCAGCAGGTTGAGGTAGTTGTCCACCCCGCCCTCGTAGCGCTTGCCGGCGAGCACCGTGGTGCGACGAGCCGCGGCCGCGGCCCGGGTCGCCGCATCGGTCTCCTCCCGCAGGCGCTGCACCGATACCAGGCCGTCCTCGACCTCTTCGAACGCGGTGAGCACCGTGCGCTCGTATTGCCCCACGGCCGCCTCGGTGCGGGCCCGCTCCGCGGCGATCTGCTTGTGGTTCCGGCCGGAGTTGATGATGGGCTGGAGCAGGTGGCCGGCGATGTTGAAGAAACCGGTACCGGTCTTGAACAGGTTGCCGATGTCGTCGCTGACCGTCCCTCCGCCCGCGGTCAGCGAGATGGTCGGGAAGAGCGCGGCGATCGCGGCGCCGATCTTGGCGTTGGCGGCGTGCAGCTGCTCTTCCGCCTGGCGGATGTCGGGGCGGCGCTCCAGGAGCTGGGAGGGCAGGCCGGCCGGGACCACGTTGGGGAACTGCTGCTGATTGAGCGGCAGTCCGCGGGGCAGGTTCCCCGGCGGCCGCCCCAGCAGCACGCTGAGCTCGTTCTCCTTCTGGCTTCGGAAACGGAGCGTCCGGGCGAGCGTGCCCTCGGCGACCGCCAGCGCGTTCTCGCCCTGGCTCACGTCCAGCTCGGAGGTGAGGCCGCCCTTGAAGCGGGACCGGGCCAGGTCGAGCGACTGCCGCCGGATGCTGACCTGCGAATCGGCGATGGCCGCCTGGGCGTCGAGGTCGAGCAGCTCGAGATAGGCCCGAGCCACCTCGCTCACCACGATCAGGATCACGCCCCTGCGCCCTTCCTCACTCGCCAGCAGGGCGGCCTTGGCCGATTCGTTGAGCCGCCGCAGCCGTCCCCAGAGGTCCAGCTCCCAGTTCAAGTTGACCCCGAGGAAGCCCAGCTCGTTCGTGGACACCCCCGAAAGGAGCGAGTCGGCGCCGTCGGAGTGGCTCACCAGCCCGTTGACGTTGATCTGGGGATACAGCTCCAGCCGCTGGATGC